>JAMOTK010000014.1 GCA_027062365.1 Sulfurovum sp. | reverse complement strand
ACAGAATTAGAGGATTCATCTCTACCATGAAAAAGAACAATCGTTCGGTGCTTGAGGAGTTGGGTAATGTATTGAAAAATGAAGTTTATCTACCTGTTTTTGTTTGATGCTGAATGGTTACAAAAAAGTTTTTAAAAGAGCTTTCAAAGCTACCAGCAGAATATGCAAAAACAATTGAAGAATTTATTTTTGATGATTTACCAAATTATTCAAGTTTAAGCGATATTGGAAAAGTTGAAAAAATGACTGGTTACAAAAATTATTTCAAAATAAGATTTGGTAATTATAGAGTTGGAATTAAAAAAGAGAATGATTGTATAATTATCGAGACAGTAAAACATAGAAGAGAAATTTACAAGTACTTTCCATAAAATACCTAACAAAAATTTATAAATAGGCATTGAACTAAAAATCACAGCTAACCCTCTAACACTATCTAAAATCTCAAATCTCTTCCCTATATACAAGCCTAATTTTAAAATCAATCATAGTCAAATGTCATAGCTTGTGTTTTAGAAATATGGCTTAAGGAATACTATACAATTTCTGATATAATACAACTAATTTTTATTTAGGATTTTAACATTATGAAAAAACATTATACATCACTACTCTCTTTAAGCTTTGGTAAATTTGCTTCTAAGGCATTTCCTTCATCCGTACAAAATATTATTAACAAAGGGTATGTCAAGATGATGGGGCTTGATATGTCGGAATTTGCTTCAGCAGACTCTTATACAACGCTCAATAAACTCTTTACTAGAGCATTTGAAATACCTCGTAGTATTTCTAAAGACCAAAGTGACCTTATCTCAGGTGTCGATGCACTTATCACAGATGCAGGGGTTATCACAGAGGGGAAAGCCTATCAAATCAAAGGAATGGCATACAACATCTCTGAATTATTTGGTAGCTATCATCAAGAGTCGGTAGAAGAAGTAGAGGGAGGAGAGTTTATTAACTTTTATCTCTCACCCAAAGATTATCATCGTTATCATATGCCAATGGAGTTACAAGTACTTTCTCTTACACATATCCCAGGTAAACTTTATCCTGTTAATTTTCCTCTTTTACGTCATAAAAAAGACCTCTTTATAGAAAATGAACGTGTGGTACTAGCATGTAAAGACAAAAAAAACAGAACCCATATACTCGTACTTGTAGGGGCATTAAATGTAGGCAAGATGATTGTGACTTTTGAAAAGAATGTACAAACCAATTCTGATATACGAGAGCCTCAACATTATACCTATACCGATTTATGGCTAGAAAGAGGCGAACTTTTTGGATGGTTTGAGATGGGGTCAACCATTTTGACATTTTCACAAAAAGGAAGTATCTTACCTGATGTAGCCATCAATCAAAAAGTAAACTTTACAGATATTTTGGGCAAAATACAATAAATAGAGAGAATCAAAAAGGGAGCGTTAAAGATGAAGATTAAAGAGATAAAAGAGTACGCAGAAGTACGCGTCAAGGCTAGAGCGTATCTTTGTTATATTATAGGAAGAAGTATTTCTAATACTATCCAACATACAGATATAAACAAGGTACTTACCAAATTAGAAAATCTAAATGACACCATTAGCAAAGCAGAAGCGATTTATGCCTTAGATATAAATGGTATCCAAATGGTAGATAACACCTCTAAAAATAAAAAACTTAGAGGTCTAGGCAAAGGGGAAGATAGAAGCGATAGAGCCTATTACTACAAAACTATTAAAGAGCATCGTTGTACGCTCACCGAGCCATATCCATCACTAGTAAGCAATACCATGGTAGTGACGGCTTCTTTCCCTGTCTATGATGAGGATGATACGCTTTTGTTTATGGTCTGTGTCGATATTTCTTTAGCCAATATCCTACGTATGGTACACCCTTCTTCTGTCGATTCAGTTGCAGGGTTCATTAGTAAGATAGCCTATACTTCATTTTCTGTAGCCTTAGCTGCTGTTGCCTTACTTTTATTTATAAAAGGGATTACCTCTTTTCTACACTTTGGATGGGATTTTTCGAGTATAGATATTAACCAAATCTTTAAAGCCACCATTCTATTGACCCTCTCTTTGGCTATTTTTGACCTAGTCAAAGCGATATTTGAAGAAGAAGTCTTAGGAAAAGAGAAAAAACGTGATGATAGTGAAGGACATCAGACGATGGTACGCTTTTTGGGGTCTATCATTATCGCTTTGTCTATCGAGGCCTTAATGCTCGTCTTTAAGTTTGCCCTGACTGATCCTGTCAAGCTAAAATATGCTGTGGCTCTTATCGCTGGAGTTTCATTGTTACTGATTAGTCTTTCACTTTATATGAAATTTTCTCGTAATGATGAAAACCGTAGAAAAAAGAAATAGCCCATGCAAAAAGATACAAAAAAAGAACTCATTATCTTTGATATGGATGGGACATTGGTCAACAGTTCTATTACCATTGCCCATGCTATTAATTATGTCCGTAAAAACCTAGGCTTTGAGCCTATGGAAGCTTCGTATATCTTAGGGCTTGTTAATGACCCTACTATCAATCCTGCACAAACATTTTACCATAGCAAAGCCTTTGACAAAACACATGAAAAGTGGTTTTCACAATACTATACACAAAATCATAAAAATGAACTCATTCTCTATGATGGGATTGAAGATTTACTCAAAGAACTAAAGCAAAAAGGGCATCTCTTGGCTATTGCTACAAATGCATACAGAGCATCTACATTAGAATCGCTTACCCATTTGGCTATCTATGACCTTTTTGATGCCATAGGATGCTATGATGATGTACCACAAGGAAAACCCCACCCTGATATGCTCGTTAAAGTCCTCAAAGACTTAGATAGCAAAGTAGAAGATGCTTTGTTTATAGGAGATGGTCCACGAGATGAAATGGCCGCCAAGAAGATACAGATGGACTACATCATGGTAGATTGGGGATTTACAGACCATGACAATGATAATGCTGTACAAACCGTAGCTAAGCTTAGAAAAATGTTAGTGAAGTAAACTATAAAAAAAGGATAAAAATGAAATTATTATTACTCTTATCTATGGGTGTGATGGCGTATGCTCAAAGCTTTTATGTTTTGAGTGGGGTGGATTCTTATAGAATCCTCGTAGCCGATATGTCTAAAAAAACAGAAAAATACAATGGGGATATAGAAAAATTGATGCAAGGCATCTCCAAAGAAATAGGCATAGTGACTAGTAATAAAGATTCTCGTGTACTGGCTTTGCTTGTGAGTGATGTTTCTATGGGTGAGGTGATTGGACTCAAAATAGAATTAGAATTAGGTGAATATGTCCTACGTAAAGGTGATACACAAAATATTTTTGCCCTGACATATATGGATACGAAGCTTATCGCACCTGATTTTAAAGATGAGGAAGATGTAGAAGACCAATTGGCTGATAGTATAGAAGAGATGTTAGAAAGCTTTAAACTTCAACATATCGAAGACAATACAAATCAATCTTCCCATAACAAAACAGTCACCCATGAAACCTTTGCTTCTGATATGGACTATGAGACGAAGTATAAAACAGCCCTAGATAAAGCCAAAAAAGAGGGGAAGCCACTGATGATTTTTATGACCACTTCTTACTGTCCATGGTGTCGTAAATTAGAAAATAGAGTTTTATCTCAAAGTAAAATAGATAAAAAAATCAAAGAAAAGTATATCCCTTTGATGCTCAATCTCGATACCAGTACCTACCCCAAACAGTTTGCTAAGACACGCTTTACCCCTATACTTTATATCGTAGATAGTCATGATGAAAAGATACTTCATCAATTTGTAGGGTATAATAATAGAGATGGTTTTTTAAGACTTTTAAAATAAAGAAGAAAGAAGAAAAATATGGATCTTTGGATAATTATAACATTTTGTTTGGTACTGTTGGCTATCGTCGTAGGTGGGTATGTGTATATGTTTTTGCATATCATGCGATGTGACCCTAGAGAGATAGATTTTAGAGAAAAGACAGGTCACAAGAACAACCTCATCGCACATAAGTACAAAGATGAAGCGATACAATAAATTTATAGTACTTTAGATAATGTCTGATATACACGACACTCTTTGAGTAGTGTCGTGTGTGAACCCCTACAGATAATCTCTCCCTCTTCAAATACCAAAATTGTATCAGCATCTTCAATCGTACTAAGCCTATGGGCTACAGTAAAGGTAATCATAGTGGGTTTCAATGCATCTAGGGCTTCTTGGATGAGGGCTTCGCTTTTGTTGTCTAGGGCTGATGTAGCTTCATCGAGTATCAGTATCTCAGGGTTTTTGTATAAGGCTCGTGCCAAAGAGATACGTTGTCTTTGTCCTCCTGATAGATTGTCTCCATTTTCTGATAATTTACTATGTATCCCCATCTCTAATTTTTTTACAAACTCCATAGCATGGGCTTTTTGTAAAGCTTCTATCACACGCTTTTCATCATAAACATCCCCATAAGAGACATTATAGGCGATAGAATCATTGAAGATATAGACACGTTGGGTTACATAGGCAATCTTTTGATGTAAAGAGTGTAAAGTATAGTTTTGATAGTTTTCCCCATTGATAGTAATCGTCCCTCCACTTGGGTCATAAAATCGTACAAGTAGATTGACTAAAGAGCTTTTACCTGCACCAGAATCACCCACAAGTGCAATGCTATCACCCTTTTTGGCATGGATAGAAATATCTTGAAGAGCCATCTTATCTTCATAAAATAAAGAGACTTTATTGAGTACTAGTGACTCTATAGACGATGAAAGTTCTTTTTCTCCAGAGCATATTGTCGCTTGGGTATGAAGAAGCTCAAACATACGCTCATGGGCTACAACAGCATCTTGTGATTGGTTATAAAGCTTAGAGATACGTTTGATAGGGGTATAAAGCATGAACAATGCTGCGGCAAAAGAGACAAACTCTCCACTACTCATACGTCCTTCCAAAACCTCTGTTGAACCTATATAAATCACCATACCAATAGCAATAGAACCCAAAATCTCCATGATAGGTGTGGTAAGGGCATTGATTTTGACTTGTTTGAGTAAGTATTTAAACACCGATTGATTTTCTTTGGCAAATTTATCTTGTTCGAGCTTTTGAGAAGAGTTGGCTTTAATAATTTCTATATTGGAAAAAATCTCAGTCAAACGTGCTGTCATACTAGAAGTCGTTTCTTGGGAAAGCTTAGAATATTTTTTCATTTTTTTTGCCAAAAGACTCAAAGGATAAAGAGCCAAAGGCATAATAATCAAAAAATAAAATGCCAATTTTGGACTTTGGTATATCACATACGTAGTAAGTGCCACCACCGTCAAAACTTCACGGATAAAATACGGTATGATAGTCGTCACCACATTTTGTATACGTGTAATATCATTGGTAATACGTGAGAGTATCTCTCCTGTATGGATAGAGTGAAAAAATTGCATATCTTGGTAGCTAAGATGAGAGACAAGGTTATTACGTAATTTTCGCACCACATCTAGCCCAATATAGGACATATAATAGGTTTGGATATACTGCCCTATCCCTTTGAGACTAAAGACCAATACAAGAAGTAAGGGGATAGTTATCAAGGCATCACTACTCTTAGCGATAAAAACATCATCAAGCAAAGGCTGTATAATCTTTGCTGTCCCTGCTGTACCTATGGCTACAGCTATCATACCCAATATCGCTAAGATAAATTGTCTTTTATAGCCTATCAGATACGGTAGGTATTGTCTAAAAAGTTCTTTCATACCACTAAGACTTTTCCCATACTGTGCCGTTAGGGGTATCCATAATCGCTACACCCAAAGTATGAAGTCTATCACGAATTGCATCAGAACGTACAAAATCTTTAGCCTTTTTAGCCTCATTTCTCTCTTCTAACAAAGTTTCAATTTGGGCTTTTAACTGCTCATCAACCCCTATCTGAAAGTAAGAAAAAGGCTCTCTCCCTCCAAAGCCCAAAAGGGTATCTATCATTTCGATATTTGCATATAACTCTTTTTTGAGTGCTTTGTCCTTAGGATTGCTATCTAATCCATCATTCCCTAGTGCTACCATCTCATCTATCTTAGCCAATGCGATAGAGATATTGAGGTCATCTCCCATGGCATCAAGTAAAGCTTTTTTAAATACTTTATTGGCACTAGATGCTGAAGTAGGCGAAATACGTTTTTTGAGTCTATAGAGTTTATCTAAGCGTTTTTTACTTGTTTGTAGTTCTACCTCAGAAAAGTTAAAGTCATTTCTATAATGTACAGAATTAAGATAATAACGCAATACCTCAGCATCATAAATCTCTAAAGCATCTTTGAGGAAAAAGCTATTGCCTAGTGATTTGGACATTTTCTCTCCATCTATCTGTACGAAACCATTGTGCATCCAATACTTGGCGACTTCATGCCCTGTACTACACCTACTTTGGGCAGCTTCATTTTCGTGATGAGGAAAGAGCAAATCAGCCCCTCCACCATGTATATCTATACTATAGCCATCTTTTGCCTCAAAGTGCTTTTCTATCATCGCAGAACACTCGATATGCCACCCAGGTCTTCCAGAAGAAAATGCCGTATCAAAACAAATATCTTCACTCCCCTTACACGCTTTCCAAAGGGCAAAGTCTTTTGGATTGCGTTTTTGGCTTGTGTGTGCTACACGGCTTTGACTCTCTTCATCACTCACACGATGAGAGATACTACCATAAGATGCATCTTTACTCGTATCAAAATAGACATCCCCACTAGAGATAAGATAGGCTATATCTTTATCCAATAAGGTTTGTATCATCTCCTCTATAGCATGAAGTGATTGGGTGGCTTTGGGTTCTATCGTAGCACGTTTGACCCCAAGTAGTGCCATCTCTTTTAGATAACGGTCGATATAAAAGTCTGTTATCTCTTCCATCGTTTGCCCTGTTTGCTCTACCTTTTTGATAATCTTATCATCTATATCGGTAAAATTCTTTGCCATTGTGACACGATACCCATGGGCTTCAAGACTACGAGAAAGCAAATCAAAGGCAAGACTAGAACGTGCATGACCTAAGTGTGCATTATCATACACCGTAGGGCCACAAACATAAAGTGAAGCTTCATTGGCTCGTATGGGTTCAAAATGGCATTTTGTTTTTTGGATGCTATCATAGATGTACATGTCTTTTACCTTTAAATATAGTATTCTCCAAGTGTAGCAAAACAAGCCCAAAGAACATTAGAACGTGATTATATCAAAATTATCTAAGCTAAGAGTTGGTTTGAAATTTCTATTTTTGAAATTTTATAAACTCCAAATAGAATATAAACAACTTCTGCCAATATTTCATTGGAAATAAATACATTTTTTGATATTAAAATTTCTTCAGCAATTTTTGCCATTTTACTATTATCATTCATAAAATATCTAATAATATAGTTGGAGATGTAATCTAACAAATATTAGGCAATAGCATTATAAATACTCCTATTTTCTCCATAATAATTTGTATAAAAATGCGTATAAACCTCTGTATTTTTTATCTCTAAGACTTCATCAGGATAACTTTTTTCAGGTAGATAGAATAATTTATCTTCAATAATTGTTTTTACTTGTGCTTTTATCTGTGAACTTTCACGCCAGAGTACTACTTTTAGCTTTTCTTTTTTTAGCGTATCCAATAACTCTTTAGCAACTTTTTTGACCTCTTTTTCATCTTCTTTAGTTAAATTTTCTTTAGACAAAAGGTCATAGAGTGCCAAAGTCTCCTCATCTTCTAAGCCTTCTTTTATAGAGCGTTTTTCTTCTTCGCTAAGTTTAGAAGCAAATGCTATTAGTTCATCAAAAATCTTTTGTATCGCTTTATCATCTTTTGCTTGATTATAAGCTTCAATAATTTTTTGATATTTTTCATAAAAATCAACGCGTGTAGGGTTTTGTTCTAGCATTCTTTTGAGCTTTTGCTCTATGGCTTTTTCTAGGTCAAAAAGCATTTGATTTTTTTGTGTATTTTTAGCAAATTTTTGAGAAAGCATAGCAATATCTAACTTTGATATATTGATTATCGTTTCTTCTACATTTTCTTCTTCTTTGAGTGATACAGACGCATCTACACTCTTTTGTAGTTTCAAGATAACAGCAGATATATCAGCCCCTTTCTCTTTTGTATTCAACCTCTTATAGATTGCTTTGAGTGCGTCATATTCTTTTTCAAAGTTTTTGGCTTCTTTTTCAGGAAAAAGGGCTTGGTATTTTTTAAATATTTCATTTGATAAAAGTTCAAACTTACTTCTGCTTTTAGGATTGATAGAGATAGCTTCGGTGGCTTTAGCAATTAAAGACAATCTCTCCAAAGGACTTCCATCAATAAGCGTTAAAATATCAAAATCTAATGTTTTTAAATACGCCGATATAATCTCAATATTCTCTTTCAATATCTCTGCTAGTTCTTCTGTGGTAAGTGTTGGACTTTTCCATTCTTTATTAGAACCTCCTCTTTTACCCTCTCCATAAGTAGAATAGGCTTTTTCTAACTCTTCGTAAACATTGCCATAATCAACAATCAAACCATTCTCTTTTTCATCGTCATAGACCCTATTTGCTCTTGCGATAGTCTGCATAAGTGTATGCCCTTTGATAGGCTTATCCAAATAAACCGTACTCACACACGGGGCATCAAATCCCGTAATCCACATCGCACAGACAATAGCGATACGAAAAGGATTTTCTGCGTCTTTAAACTCTTTTTCCAAATCTCTCCCACTCATCTTTTTTCGGTGTGGTTCAATATCCAACTCTAGCTTTCTAAATTTATCTATTTCATTTTGTTCACTACTGACAACCACACAGATTTCTGTCTCTTTGATGCGTTTGTATTTTTGCTTTAACTCTAATTCTTCTTCTTGGCTTTGAGCATTTTTTATTTTAGTGCTAAATTCTACAAGATACGCTTCCCAATACTCCATCATATAATCATACATTCTAACAGCCGTAGGTTTATCAAGAGCCACAAACATTGCTTTACCTTGATAACCTCGTTCGTTAAAGTGCCATACCAAATCTTTGGCAATGGCTTTAAGGCGTTTGGGTGCTGTGAGTATGGGATAATTTTTGCTAAATAGTCTTTGTAATTTCTTCTCTTGGTCACTATCAAGATTTTCATTTTCAAGAATATTTGCCATTTCATCATTAAGCTTAGGATTATCTATCTCTAGCTTTCCCCCTCTGCTTACATACATCAATTCTAGCGTAGCCCCATCTTCTATGGCTGATTTAAAATCATAAATAGAGACATATTCACCAAAGATATTTTTGGTTATCTCTTTCTCTTCATCAAAAATCGGTGTACCCGTAAAACCCAAATAAGAGGCATTGGGAATGGCTTTGTATCGCATATTTTTAGCAAAATCTCCCCCTTGTGTTCGGTGGGCTTCATCGGAGATAACGATAATATCCTTTCTTTTGCTCAAAAGTGGATACTCGGACTCTTTTTTACGGTCAATAGAAAATTTATGAATAATCGTAAAAATATATTTGTGATTTTCTGTCAAAAGTTTGCGTAAATCCTTACGGCTTTTAGCCACGCATTTACTCTGTTTTCCTATCACACCCACAGCTTTAAAGGTATCTACAATCTGACTTTCAAGTTCTGACCTATCAAGCACTATCAACATCGTAAAACTTCCCTCAAATTTTCGTTGTACCTTTTGAGACAAAAACACCATAGAATAACTCTTTCCACTGCCTTGTGTATGCCAAAACACACCCAACTTTCCCCTAAGTTCAGACAAGTTTTTTACATTTTCTAAAGTCTTATTTACCCCAATATATTGGTGATTTTTTGCCATAAGTTTACTTATCTTATCCGAACTATCATCAAACAAAATAAAGTTTTCAAAAATATCCAAAAGCCTATTTTTATCACAAGTCCCTCGCAAAGTCGTCTCTAGGCTTACAATCCCCTCTGTATCTTCTTCAATTCTTTTCCACTCGTGAAAAAATTTATAAGGACTCGTAATCGTCCCTACTTTACTATCAATTCCATTAGAAAGAAGTACAAAAGCATTATGATAAAATAGATGAGAAATTGTGTCTTTATAGTCTGTGAGATTTTCATCATAGGCATATTGTAAATCTTTGTATTGTGCTTTTAGTTCCATAAATACTAAAGCAATACCATTGACAAAACAGACCACATCAGGTCTTCTATTATAGATATTACCTTTGACTTCAAACTGTCTTACAGCCACGAAATGATTATTTGTAGGCTCATCAAAATCAAAGATTTTAAGTCGTTTCTTTTGTAACACTCCTCTATCATCAGCAAAGCTTACCTCAACACCATCTTTGAGCATTTGATAAAACTTATGATTGATATGCCCCAAGCGTTTCTCTGTCGTATCTCTACTAAGTTCTTCATACACATCTGCATAAGCTTTAGGAGGAAGATTGGGGTTTAATATTTGAAGCTGGGGAAGAAGAAACTTTTGAAGCACAACTTCACTCTTTGTATCACGACCAAGCAGTCCATCACGCCCCATAGTCTCATTACCCCAAGCACTCTCTATCTCCCAACCCAAATCGGCTAATACATCAACAGTAGCTTGTTCTACTAAATTGTCTTCATTATAATCATTTCCCATAATCTTTTCCTTTAGTTTATTTGTAACAAAATAAGTATTTTTTTCATTCCAAGGGTAGGCATAAGACCTACCCCTACGGATATACGACCTTTTGTAGGGGTAGGTTTTATGCCTACCCTAAATATTGGAGTTTTAAATTACTTTATATTTCACCAAAATCTAAACTTCAATAATCCCCGTCATCAAACGAGGCAACAAAATATCCCTTGCTTCTTTTAGATTTTGGTTTTGATTTAATAAATTATTTTTTAATTCTAGCATTGGTATAGCCAATTTTGAAAACTTTTCTAATATAAACTTTTTAGGTATTACAATTTTTAATTTTTCAAAATCTTTTTGATTAATAGCAGGATAAGTTGCTCCAGTTGCAACGGCAACAACACTATCAATAAATTTTTGATTTGATATAGAAAGATAAATAAAAGCATAATTTATAATTTCAATAGGACTTAAAACAACAAAACCTGTAGAAGCAATTAAAGTATTATCATTATCAAGAATAAGACTATATGTTTTTCTATTTGGACGAACTGTAGAGAATATAATATCACCATATCTCAAAATTCTTCTTGCTCTACTTGGTGCATTTTCAAATAATATTTTTTCAGGTTCTTGAAAATAACCCGTTTCTGTTGATGCAATATCTATATATTTTATTTCTTTTGGTGCAGTTTTTTTAGATATACTTTTTTCATTAATATTTGCTATATTTGTTATTTTTTTCCTCTCCCACCCAAAAGGTAACCCACTTTCATCATCAATCTCTAATTTAACCCCATCAATCCTAAAGCGTAAAAACCACTCTTGATAAGTAAGCCTTGCTTTCTCTTCTAAGAGTTTTATCTGTTGTAGATTATTTTCTATAAGGTCATCATAATTTGATAGGATTTTTGCTATTTTCTTTTGGGTTTTTAGGGGTGGGAGATTGATTTTTAAACTTCTTAATATTTCTAATCTAATTCCTTTTACTGTTGCACCTGTTCCTAAGTTTTCTAACTTAGATGAATTTAAAATAATAGTCCATAATAAAAATTCCATTGTTATTTTTTCATTTGGAACTAACGCTTTTAAATCCTGATTAATTGCCATATCAGAACCACTAATAAAAGCTCTACCTAAACCCATTCTTGTTGCGATAATAAGAGTATTCTTTAAAATCAAATTAGATGCACTATTTTCTAATCCTTTTTTCGTAATTTTGTCTTGTGTTTTATTAAGATGATATTTCCCATCAATCATATCTTTTACTGAACACCAATAAATATTACCATTCCAATAATCTTTTTTATTTTTAGAAGGAGTTCCTCCACCAATAATTTTAAACAGAACATCCCCTAACCGTACCTCTTCCCAATCTTCAAAACTCATTTTAAAATCTCACTCATTAAATTATTGGACTCTTTATGTAGTTTTGCTAGTTCATTATGAATTTCAGACATTCGCCCCTCATAGTCGAACTCTTCATCTATCTCTATATAATGTCCCCCATTGTCAAGACCACTAAATAAAAATCCTTATTATCTAAACCTGTGACACCTTAGGTAACATATCATTCTCATCAAATTTTAAATTATTAACACCAGAGAAATAAGCCTCATT
>JAMOTK010000013.1 GCA_027062365.1 Sulfurovum sp. | reverse complement strand
GTGGGGGCTTGTGGTACTTCGTGCCAATAGTGAGTATGATGGTGGAGATATTTATGCTGAGCAGTTTTTTAGAGTGCGTAAGACATACAAAGCTTCACTCTATAGACAAGAGGTAGTTCAAGCTTCTCTCGATGCTTTAGATGTATTGTTTGAAAATATAGAAAAAAACAGATATATAGCACAAGAGTTAAACCCTATCCATGCACCATTTACACAAGCCAAAAGAGCCATAGATTGGAGTAGAGATACAACGCAAGAGATTGTAGATAAGATATATCTATCTGACTCACTCCCTGGTGTACTCGATGAAGTATTAGGCGTAGCGTGTTACCTCTATGGCGTACATAAAGAGGAGAAGTTTAGAGGAAAACCTAAAGAGATACTTGCCAAGCGTGATGGGGCTATCTGCTTAGGTACTGTAGATGGGGCTGTATGGATAACGCATCTAAAAGCTCTAGGAGGGTTCAAACTCCCTGCTACTTATGTACTAAAAGAGAGACTACAAGGCATCAAGGAAGAACGATTACCTCTAATATTTGATAAAAGCTATGAGACTTTCTATGAAGTAAGTATGGAAAAAAGAGACAATGTAGCTTACCTCTGTTTTGGCTTTCATAATGGGGCTATGAGTACTGCACAGTGTATACGGCTCAAATATGCTGTAGAGTACCTCAAAACACAATGTGAAGTACTTGTTCTAATAGGTGGTATGGATTTTTTCTCAAATGGTATACACCTTAACATACTTGAAGATAGTCAAAAACAAGGAGAGGATGGTTGGGCAAACATCAATGCTATGAATGACCTTGTCTCTGCTATACTCTATGCAGATGAAGGTGTGACCATTGCCTCTTTTGCACGAAATGCTGGAGCAGGTGGAGTCTTTTTGGGTCTGGCTTGTGACTATGTAGTGGGCAAAGATGGTGTAGTATTAAACCCTCACTACAAGAGCTTAGGGCTTAGTGGAAGTGAGTACCATACCTATACGCTACCTAAACGAGTAGGAGATAAAGTAGCACAAAAGCTTTTAGATGAGTGTTTACCACTTTGTGTAACTCAGGCAAAGTCTTTAGGTATGGTAGATGAAGTCTTTGCTAGTGAGGATTACTATGCATCTCTTCACACATTTGCTAAGAGTAAATATGATGATAATTTTATATGGGATAAACAAGACTACTTAGAAGAGAACAGAGCAGATATAGAAGCACTTAAAGAGAGAGAGCTTGAAGTTATGCATCCAGAGTTTTGGGATGCTTCAAGTCAATTTCATACGCTAAGAGAGGCGTTTGTATATAAGTTATGTCCTAAAGAGACACCAAAAAGATTAAAATACAACAAGGATAGACTAGATGCATGAATACAGTGTAGTACAAGCCCTACTCAACCAATGTGAAGAACACGCAGAACAAAATAATGCCACTAAAGTCACTAAAGTTATCTGTAAAATAGGTGTGATGTCAGGCATTGAGACACACTTGTTACAAACTGCTTTTGATACGTTTAAAGAAGGCACTATTTGCGAGGACGCAGAGTTTGTGCAGAACATACAAAAATTAAAGCTAGAATGCAAAGAGTGTACCAATGTTTTTGAGGTGGATGAAGTACGCTATTACTGTCATAAGTGTGAGAGTCTAAGAGTAAAAGTACTTGATGGGGAAGATATGTACCTCATGAGTTTAGAAATGACATAAAGGAATAAAATGCAAGAGTATTGGGAACTATATATGAAAAATTTGGAGGGTAAACCAGCTTCTATACAGTTTAATGCTGGTATATCTATGGAGATAGAAGCGTTACAGTACACTCATCCTACTGTAGCCTTTGTAAAAGCTACACTCAAAGAGCCAAATGAAAATGGGTTACTCAGTGAGAAAGAAGAGCCAGAGATACTTTTTATGGAAGATAAGCTAGAAGCAGCTATGATAAAGTTTCGCATTGGAAAGTATGTAGGTCGTATTATCTCTGATGGGTATGTAACATTTTTGTATTATGTGCAGTTTACCTATAATTGGTCTGATTTTATTGCGTTTGCATTAAACGAGCATCAAAACTACCAAATAAGCAATGGACACAATGAAGATAAAGAGTGGAACTACTATAAAAAGTTACTTTATCCTAGCGATAGAGAATGGCAACGTATTCAAAACCATAAAGTATGTGACACTCTCAAAAAGCAAGGTGATAATTTACATATCCCACGTGCAATAGAACATAAACTTTTTTTTCAATCTGAAGATAAAAAAGATGCTCTTATTGTTGCCTTAGAAGAAAAAGGATTTAAAATCAAAGAAGCGATTACAAATGATGACGGTATACATGGATTAGGATTTTACCGATTAGATAAACCTTTTTACCATGATATAAATACTATTACACTAAATCTTATAGAAATTGCAGAAAAATATGATGCTCAATATGATGGATGGGAAACCTCTGTGGTCAAATCATAACCCCTGATGGGTCTTTGGCTCGATGCATAATATCTATGAGTGGCGTAAGGTTCTCTTTTGCTTTATACTCAATACCCTGCTTACACAGGTACTGT
>JAMOTK010000012.1 GCA_027062365.1 Sulfurovum sp. | reverse complement strand
TACACAAAATGTAAGATTACCATGTGTACAGCAACTCCTTCTTTTTTAGTGAAATTACTTTTAGCTAAGATAGTTTTGAGATTAAGTATCTGCATAGTCTTATAGATTGGATTCTTTAACTTTTCATGTATGATGTTGATGATTTGTATTTCAATAGACATTTTTACCCTCTTTTTATAAGGTATATTATAGCTAAAAGCCCCGTATATAGGGCTTTGTAGAGGATATTTTTCTTAAATTATTTGCATTTCTAAATTCTTGTCAAGGCTTATATCTTTATCACTCTATTTTATTCTCTCTTGGGAGTTTTGATAGGTTTTTGGGAAGTTTTTTGGTGCGAAAGTTAAGCTATAATATCGTATGGATAAAAAATTACAAAAATATATAGAACGATACGATATGATAGAAGCATGTAAAAGCTATGCCCTCATCTCAAACGGTGGCATGATAGTCTTACTCAATCAAGAAACTTCTTATGAGATAACGATTGAACATAAGACGTACCCTATAGAGCCTTTTCAAGCCATTCTCCTTAATGCGTATGAAGATGCTATTGCTATTGACTCCCCTCAAAGTCTAAACCTCATAGCCATAAGATTTAAAGGAGCAGGGGCTTCTTTCTTTTATGAAGCACAGATGCCCACCCTCATGCAAAGCCCAAAAGAACCCATCTTCATAGAAAAAAATATCCCCAAAGAGACAGTAGAAAGCTATCTAAAAAATCGCCTAACCCCAAGTAAACTCCCCTTTAACATGATGAAAATCATTGCCTTACTAGACCAACAAGGCAATGCATACTCCATAGACGAAATCTTAGCCATAGCCAATATCCCAAGAAAGATTTTGGATAAAATATTTAATCTAAGAACAGGTTTGACATTTAAAGCGTATGCTAGAGTGAGGGAAGTAAATAGAGAACTTTAGAGAAGCTCAAGTAAATCAACCTTTAGCTAAAATATGATAAAAATAATAGAATAAAAATTAAATAATCAAAAGAAAAAAACCATATCTATAAATTTAAATAAAAAATAAAATCTAATATTAATAGGCTTATTTTTGATGAATATCATAAAAAGAGATATAGTATAATAGATGAGAATCTAGAGGAGATAAAATAAATGGCAAAATCAATAGAACCAAATATCGTAGACTTAGCCAATGGGTGGTTAAAGTCTTATGACTTAGATTATAAACTTGAACAAGAAGAGTTAAATACTGAGATAGATAGTGCATTAAATGATTATTTCTCCAAAGGTGGTGGCAAAGGTGGTAATCGTCCTGATGCAAAGCTACTTTTAAAAGATAAAGAGGGGAATTATTTTCCTATTTTGATTGAATACAAAGGACTCAAAGGCAAGTTAGAAAAGCTAGATAGCAAAGGACAAGTAGAAAATAAAAATGCCAAACTAGAACCACACTTTAATAATATAAAAAATTATGCACTCAATGGAGCAGTACACTATGCTACTGCGTTGTTACATCATACAGATTATAAAGATATTATCGCTATTGGAATGACGGGCTATAAAGATGCAAAAGGAGAAATAAAACATCAAATTTCTGTTTATTTTGTTTCCACTTCAAAATCAAACTTAGGAGCAGGAAAAAAAGTAGGTGAGTATTCCGATTTTTCTTTTTTGGCTTCTCATAATTTTGATAATTTTATTAAAAAAGTAAAAACTTTAGAACTAGGCAAAGAAGAGTTAGCATTTGTCAAAGAACAAAGAGAAAGAGAGATTGATACTAATTTAGTAAGACTGAATAATGATATTTATAAAAATGAAAAAGGGCTAGGAGAAAATGACCGTGTCTATCTTGTTGCTTCTGTTATTATTGCCAATATCGGAGTAGATGGGAAAGTAAAAAGGCTTGAAAAAAATGAGCTAAAATCATCTGAAGAAGAGGGAAAAAGAGATGGGGACATACTCATCAATAAAATCATAGAATTTTTGAATGAAAGAGATATACCACAAGATAAAAAAGAATTGATTATAAGAACGCTATCAAACACACTCTTGACAGAAAATATCAACAAAGTTGAAAATGGGGAGAGCCAACTTAGAAAAGTTTTTGTAAAAGTAGTAGATGATTTGGGATTTTATTATAAAATAGATTTAACCACAGACTTTACAGGAAAACTATTTAATGAAATGTACTCTTGGCTTGGATTTACCCAAGATAAACTCAATGATGTAGTCCTCACACCTTCTTATGTGGCTACACTTTTGGTTAAACTCTCACGAGTTAATAAAGACTCTTTCGTATGGGATTTTGCCACTGGTTCAGCAGGATTATTGGTCTCAGCTATGAATGAGATGTTAGATGATGCACAAGATAAGATTACATCACCCGATAAACTGAGAGAAAAACAGCTTCAAATCAAAGCAGAACAACTTTTGGGATTGGAAGTTTTATCAAATATCTATATGTTAGCCATTCTCAATATGATTTTGATGGGTGATGGAAGTTCTAATATATTAAATAAAGACTCACTCAAAGATTTTGATGGAAATTATGGCTTTGGCAATACAGAGAATTCATTTCCTGCCAATGCTTTTGTGCTTAATCCTCCTTATTCGGCAGAAGGAAATGGTATGATTTTTGTTGAAAAAGCCTTAAATATGATGAATAGAGGTTATGGGGCAATTATTATTCAAAATTCAGCAGGAAGTGGAAAAGCAAGAGATTATAATAGAGATATTTTAGCAAATCATACGCTTGTAGCAAGTATCAAAATGCCCATAGATATTTTTATAGGCAAATCAAGTGTACAAACCAATATCTATGTTTTCAAAGTAGGAGAACCCCATGAGGCAGACGAAACAGTCAAGTTTATAGATTTTAGCGATGATGGATATACAAGAACCAACCGTAAAAAAGGAAGCAACAACCTAAAAAATACCAATCAAGCCACACAACGCTATGAAGAGATAGTCAATTTAGTAAGATTTGGTAAAAAGAAGTTAAATATTTTTACAGATAAAGAGTATTACGAGGGAAATATAAACCCTTTAGACGGAGCAGATTGGAATCAATCAGCCCCTATTGACACCAAACCTACTTTAGAAGATTTCAAAAAAACTGTAAGTGATTATTTGTCTTGGGAAGTAAGCAGTATATTAAAACAAAGAGGTGAAGAGGGAAAGTAAATACCCTACTTAACGAGCAATTAAAAAGCGTTAAGTGGGGTGAGTTTAGATTGGGTGATTTGTTTGAGATAAATCCAACTAAATATTATAAATTTAAAAATGAAGAAATCATATCAGCAAATGGAAGTGTAGTATTAGTTTCAAATTCTTCAATCAATAATGGAGTAATGGGCTTTTCTAACTTAAAAGCAAATAATAAAGGGAATACAATAAGTTGTTCTGATACAACATTAGGTGCAGAAACAATGTATTATCAAGCAAATGATTTTATAGGTTATTCCCATATTCAACATCTAGTTCCAAAGTTTGAAGCATTTAATCAAGCTATAGCAAGTTTTATTATTTCTGCTTGTAGAGTTTCAACTTTTAATAAATATGATTATGGAAATAAATTTAATCGTGAAGCAATGAATAAAACAAAAATCCAACTCCCAACCAAAAACAAAAAAATAGATTTTGATTTTATGGAAAGTTTTATAGCCCAAATAGAAGCCGAACGCATAGAGAAGTTAGACGCTTATTTAGAAGTTAGTGGATTAAAGGATTATGTTTTGACTGTTGAAGAAGAAAAGGTTTTGGAAGACTTTAAAAATCAAAGATTTGATTGGGGTGAGTTTAATCTTAAAAAACTTTTTGGAAATTCAACGCGTGGTAGACGATTGAAAAGTTCTGATAGAGTAGAAGGTACTTTGGCATTTGTAACAGCAGGTGAAACGAATGAAGGAATTTCAGCATTTATTGGAAATGATGTAACTATATTTTCAGAAAATACCACAACCATAGATATGTTTGGTTCTGCGAAATACCGAGATTATAAATATGGAGGAGATGACCATATAGCTATTGTTCATACTCAAAAATTAGAAAAATTTGCATCAATTTTTGTAACATCTGCTATTCATAAATCATCTTATACAGGAAATTTCCATTATGGAAGAAATTTTTATGCAAAAGATGCAGATGAATTAAATATTTCCCTCCCAACCAAAAACAAAAAGCCCGATTACAAAATCATGCAAACCCTTATCTCTGCTGTTCAGAAGATGGTGATAAAAGATGTGGTTTTGTATACGAATAATAAAGTAGGTAACTAATGAATAATATAACACTAAAAGATGAACTAACAGAATTTTTATTATATAGCACTCCAAACAACGAAATAAAAGTAGAAACTTATCTACATAATGAGACGCTTTGGCTTCCTCAAAAAAGGATAGCAGAGCTTTTTAGTGTAGATGTTTCAACGATAAATGAACATTTGAAGAATATATATAAAACTAATGAATTAGAAGAAGATGCAACTATTAGGAAATCCCCAATAGTTCAAAAAGAGGGGAATAGAGAAGTAAAGAGAAATATTAATTTCTATAACCTTGATGCAATCTTATCAGTGGGCTATCGTGTGAATTCTTCACAAGCCACACAGTTTAGAATATGGGCTACTAAGCTATTGAAAGAGTTTATTATTAAGGGATTTGTTCTTGATGATGAGAGAATGAAAAATGGTACATATTTTGGTAAGGATTATTTTAGAGAATTACTTGAACGAGTGCGTTCTATTCGTACGAGTGAGAGACGGATATATCAGCAGATTACAGATATCTTTGCAGAGTGTAGTATGGATTATGATAAAAATTCTCAGACGACAAAAGATTTTTATGCTACGGTGCAAAATAAATTTCACTTTGCTATTAGTGGACAAACTTCAGCAGAGATAATTTATGAGAAATCAGATAAAGAAAAGCCTTTTATGGGGCTACAGACTTGGAAGAATTCACCTAATGGAAGAGTATTGAAATCTGATACGGTGGTAGCTAAAAATTATTTGAAAGAAGAAGAGATAAAAAGATTAGAGAGGGCTATTAGTGGATATTTTGATTATATTGAGAGGATTATAGAAAATAATAATCTTTTAACTATGGAAAAAGTAGCAAATTCTGTTAATAAATTTCTTGAATTTAATGAGTATAATATACTTGAAGAGTATGGAAAAGTTTCAAGAAAAGAAGCAATAGATAAAGCCTATAGAGAATATGACTCATTTAATAAAATACAAAAAATAGAATCGGACTTTGATAGAGAGATAAAAAATTTTTTAAATATAAATATGACAATTTGACATATTTTTACTTTTTTTGATGTTAGAGAGGGTACACTTACGGTATGAATAAATTAGAAACCCTTGAACACTATTTTGGACACAATGCTTTTAGACCTTTGCAAGAAGAGGTCGTGGATGCGATACTTGATAAAGAAGATGTATTGATGATACTTCCTACGGGTGGGGGGAAATCACTTTGTTATCAGCTTCCTACACTTTTGATGGATGGGATTACGGTGGTGGTCTCTCCTCTTTTGGCTTTGATGCATGACCAAGTGGTGGCACTTCGAGCCAATGGGATAGAAGCAGAAATGCTCTCTTCTATGCAAACCTTAGAGGAGTCCCATACGATAGAGGGGGCATTGAGACGAGGCGAGGTCAAGCTTTTGTATGTTGCTCCTGAACGCTTGACCAATGCGTACTTTTTAAATCTTTTACATCAGCTTCCTCTGAATTTTTTTGTGATAGATGAAGCCCACTGTGTATCAGAGTGGGGGCATGAGTTTCGAGAAAACTATAGACGACTCTCTTTACTTAAAGAGCAGTTTCCTACTGTGCCTATCACGGCATTTACAGCCACAGCCACCAACGCAGTAGAACAAGACATCGCTACAAATCTAGGCTTAGTCAATCCCAAGCGTGTCAGAGGCTCACTCTTTCGTGAAAATTTGACTATCAATGGGCGACACCGTATCAAAGATGGTCGTTTGCAGTTGATGGAATTTCTCAAACTCCATACCAATGAATCGGGGATTATCTATACCCTCTCACGCAAATCTACAGAAAGTGTGGCACAGTTTTTACAAGGCAAGGGGATAGATGCCGAAGCCTACCATGCAGGACTTCCTACCGAACGAAAGAACAAAACCTATGCCGATTTTGTGGCTGATAGGGTACAAATAGTGGTGGCTACTATCGCTTTTGGGATGGGGATAGATAAGTCAAATATCCGTTTTGTGGTGCATATGACTTTGCCTAAAACGATAGAGAATTTTTATCAAGAGATAGGTAGAGCAGGGCGAGATGGGGTGGAGTCGGAGACTTTGTTACTCTTCTCAGCACAAGATATTGTGCAACAAAAGATGTTTATAGAAGATTTACCAGAGACACCCTACAAGCAACATGCCTTTAATAAACTCGATGCAATGGTACGCTTTGCCAATTCAGAAAGCTGTAGGCATCAGACCGTAGCACACTATTTTGATGATAGGATTGTGGAGTGCAAAACCCAATGTGACAACTGTACAGCCCCCCAAAGTGAAAAAGTAGATATTACCACGGCATCACGTATGCTACTCTCTGCGATGGTACGCACCGAACAAAACTTTGGCTTACACTATGTGATAGATGTCCTCAAAGGAAGCAAAGAACAACGCCTACTCCAAAATGGACATGATAATCTCTCTGTCTATGGCATAGGCAGTGAATATAGTAAGAACCAATGGCTTACCATAGGAGATAAGCTTTTGGAGCTAGGCACGGTAGAGATAGGAGAGTTTAAAGTCTATCGCTTGACGGCTTTTGGGGTAGAAGTCCTCAAAGGGAAGCATAGCATAGAACTCAAAAAAGAGAGACTCACAGTACAAAAAGCCGAAGCCCAAAAACGGGTTTCTTATTTTGATGATTATGATGTAGATATGTATGACAGATTGAGAACTTTACGGACAGAGATAGCCACCAAAAAAGGTATCCCCCCTTATATCGTATTTTCAGATAAGACCCTCAAAGAACTTAGTAAAATCCAACCCCAAAACAAAGAAGAAATGTTAGCAGTCCACGGCATAGGAGAAGTGAAGTTTAAGAGGTATGGGAATGCGTTTTTAGAGCTATTAGAAGAATCATAATTTGACAATTAATATAATAAACAATATAATAAACAATATAAAAGGAGTCAAACATGTATAAAACTGTTAAACCAGCCACATTTACCTTACCTTTACTATTGTTAGATGAACTAGATGGTGTAGCAAAAGAGTTAGGTAAAAAGAAAACAGCTATTGTTACAGAAGCATTAGAGATGTATTTAGATTTTAATGATTTAAAACAAGCAGAACAACGATTGGACGATAAAAATATTAAAGCAGATGAATTTTTCAAAGCATTAGGCGTTTAGATTTTGTATATTTTAGAGTTTAAATCAAGTGTAAAAAAGGATTTTAAGCATATTGCTAAAGCAGATATAGCTTTTATTAAAGAATCTCTATTTATTTTTGTAGAAAATTTTTCTGCTTCTTATGAACAAGAACTATTAAAAATAGGGAAAATTAAAAAGTTACATGGTGAAATAGACATTATTTATAGGTTGAAGTTACGTAGATATAGAATTATTTATAAAAAAGAGAATGATAGATTGATTATTTTGGTACTTTCTGTTAAATCTCGCGAGGGTTCATACCGAAAGTAAATCATTTTAAAAGTAAAGAAGATATAGAATAGAAGGATTTATAATATGGGTATGGATACATTAAATATAATGCCTCTGTGTGGCATAGATGAAGCAGGAAGAGGCTGTCTTGCAGGGGCGTTGGTTATTGCAGGGGTGGTACTGATACATCCTATTGAGGGGTTGATGGATTCTAAGAAATTGACCGAAAAAAAGCGTGAAGCCTTATATCCTATTATTATTGAAAATAGTCGTTATCATATTGTCTCATTTTCAGCCAAAGAAGTGGACGATAAAGGGCTATCGGAGTGTTTGCATGACGGACTTATAGCGATTCAAAAAGCACTCACAAATGTGGCATATCTCTTTGATGGCAATACTGATTTTGGCGTAAAAAATATCAGTACCATGGTCAAAGCAGATGCTAAAGTAGCAGAAGTTTCAGCAGCAAGTATATTGGCAAAAGTCACAAGAGACAGAGACATCATAGCCCAAGCCAAAGTGTATCCTCAATATGGTTTTGAAAGACACAAAGGCTACGGCACCAAAGCCCATATAGAAGCTTTACTACGCTACGATAGATGTCCTATACACCGTAAGACTTTTAGGGTCAAAGGGTTAGATAGTCCAAAATTATCGTTGTAGTTCTACATTACTGGCATACCATTGACAAGTAATTTGGCATCTTTTAGTTCTACTTCATACACTTTTTTGCCTTTGAAATCTTTGGGTTGGAAGAGCATGAGTGCCATCATCGCTTGGGGTTGTTGGGCTATGAGGGCAAATATATCGTTAGATAGGCTTAGGTACAGATTGGCATTGATGGCATCTATCGCAGCCATAGGATTCTTTTCTAATAAAGATAAATCTAATGATTTGTCTATCTTGAACATACTGTTAAAGGTAAAGCCTTCCATCTTCTGTTTTTGGAGGGTTATCTCTTGGACTGAGAGGTTTGGTATCTCAAAATTGACACCTTTAGAGATAAGCTTTTGGAGTGTAGCAATGACTTCTTCTTGCTCATTAGGATTGATGTCTTCTAGCGATTCTAAAGCTTTCATATCAAGATTATCTACTTTTATCTCTAGGTCGAGCTTGGCTACTTGTGTGACTTTTTCTTTTTCTTTGTAGTTTATATTTTTTACTTGTGTCTTTACAGAAAAGGAAGAGAGGTTTTTATCTACATTGGCATGAGAATCTATATGGACACCATCGATGATTAACTCATATTTTTTATCTGCTGAGAAAGTGGCATTTTCTATCTTGTACTCTGTGTGATAGTTCTGTGTGTCTGTGACCGTGTAGATACTACTCAATTTAGCTAAGGTCATACTGCTCTCATTGACGATAGCCATTTTGAAGCCTTGTAAATCTTGTGTGAGATGGGTCACTTTATTATCTTTTATCTTACCTGTAAATGTGAGGGCATTGATTTGAAATTGCATCTCTTGTTTATCATTTTTATCGTTTTTATCATGGAAAGTTTCATCAATATCTTTGAGGTATCCTTTAAATCCATTGAGTAATTTGTTGATGTCAATGTGAACTAAAAAAGTTTTATCTTTTATCATCTTTTCTAATTGTCCTAGTTGTTGTTTGTCTTCTTTATCTACGGTACTAGAAGCAAGACTCGTAGGCAAGGTAAGAGGATAAATATCGAGCGAGACAGCACTATAGCTATCTGCTAGGTAATGCATATCAATGGCTAACTTCATCCCTTTGAATTGTTCTATATCTTTATGGCTTAGCTCTACACCTTTACTTTTAAGAAAAGAAGAGATTTTTTTTGTGTCATTAATAGCGATGATATGTTGTTGCATCTGTGTAGATATTTCTTTGGTTTCTACATCAAAGCCTTGGGTTTTGAGCATCTCTACTTCTTTTTGTACTTGTGGTTTTATCTCTGCGATGAGTTGTGTAGAACCTATGGTAAAGAAGTAGATGATTGCGACTAAAATGATGCCTATAGAGGCAAATCCGAATTTTTTCATTATATTAATTTCCTTTGTATATGTTTTTGAGGTGTGACATTTGTTTGCCTATGTTAAGTAGGCTCATATCTGCTAATGTAAGTGCCATCATCGCTTCACAGACCACTGCCCCACGAATGGCTACACAGGGGTCATGTCTTCCTGAGAGATTACAGATGACTTCTTCATTGTCCGTTGTGACGGTTTGTTGTTCTATGAAGATAGAGGGTGTAGGCTTGAAGTGGGTTTTTACGATGATAGTATCGCCATTTGAAATCCCTCCTAGCATACCACCAGAGTGATTGGAGGTGAAGCCATTTGAGGTAATCTCATCATTATTTTGGCTTCCTTTAAGATGGGTAGATGCTACACCATCGCCTATCTCTACAGCTTTGGCTGCATTGATACCCATCATCGCTGCGGCCAAAATAGCATCAAGCTTGTAGTAGAGTGGTTCGCCTAGCCCAATAGGTACGCCTGTGGCTGTAGTAAGTACCACCCCACCCACAGAATCATGTTTATTTTTGGCATCTAATATGGCTTGTTTTTGGGCTTCTTCTTTTTGGGGGTCTAGGGCATACATGATAGAGCTTTTGGCATGGGCAAAGTCTTGGACTTCGCCTTTGATACCATCGACTTCACAAAGACCTGATTGTATCTCTATGCCTAGTTCTTTTAGCATGAGTTTGGCGATAGCTCCACCTGCGACACGTGCGGCTGTCTCTCTAGCAGAAGAGCGTCCACCACCACGGTAGTCTCTACGTCCATATTTGTGAAAGTACGTAAAATCAGCATGTCCAGGGCGAAAGAGGTCTTTGACATTGTCATAGTCTTTTGATTTTTGATTGGTGTTGAAGATAATCATCGCAATAGGTGTGCCAGTGCTTAGTCCCTCAAATGTACCAGAGAGTATTTCAAACTTATCATCTTCTTTGCGTCCTGTTTCTAGTTTGGATTTACCTGGTTTTCTTCTGTCTAGTTCGGACTGTATAAAGTCTTCATCTATGGCTAGTCCAGCAGGTACACCATCCAAGATACATCCCAATGCTTTGCCATGGGATTCTCCAAAGGTTGTGAGGGTTAGTTTTTTGCCAAAAGTATTCATCGTTTAAGCTCCTTTAGTGCGTCTTTGGCTGCTTTTTGTTGTGCTTCTTTTTTACTTTTACCTTTGGCACGAGCTAGGGTTCTGTCATTGAGGATGATAGCAATTTCAAACTCTTTTTTGTGGTCAGGTCCAGATGAGCCTATCACTTCATAGATAGGAGTCACACCAAAGGAGGCTTGTGTGAGTTCTTGTAGCGAGGTTTTATAATCTTTAGAAAGAGAATCTAGGTCTATCTTAGGATGGCACTCTTCTAAGAGTTTAATAGAGATATTTTTGCTCACTTCTAGTCCTGAATCAAGATAGATAGCCCCTATGATGGCTTCAAAGGCATTAGAAAGTAGTGAAGGTTTGTCTCGCCCTTCGTTATTTTCTTCTGCTAAAGATAGATAGATATAGTTTCCTAAGTCTAATTTTCGAGCTAAGAGGGTAAATCCACTTTCGTTGACTAGTGAAGCACGTATCTTGGAGAGGATACCTTCATTTGATTTTGGGAATTTACTATAGAGGTACTCTCCTACGATGAGGTCAAGTACAGCATCTCCCAAAAATTCAAGCCGCTCATTATTGTAAGGCTTTTTATCACTCTTGTGGGTAAGAGCCTCAATAATCAATTGCTTGTTTTTAAACGTATAGTTTAATTGTTGTTCTAATTGATGATAGTCTTTCATTGTTTTTCCTTTTTAAGTTTGTGTATCTAATTATTATATATTAGACAAGTGAAGAGTATGTCTGAGGGCTAGATTTGACTACTTTTTCTTCTACTCTTACTGAATTGATTGCCGTACAGTTAGGACAGCGTGTAAAAGAAACAGGGAAACTCTGTTTGCACTTTTGACAAAGATACGAAAAGAGTAAATCCCCTCCCTCTAAGCCACCTTTTTTAGCAGTAGCCAACATATCTAACGAGAAGATGCCACTATGCGTCATGGGTGTTTGTAGATAGCCTTTGACATAGTACAACGTTTGTAATGTCTCACTGGCATGAACACGCTCTAAATCAAGTTGTGAATGGTCTAAAAACCAAAGAATATCTAACAGTTCTTTGCTTCTTTTTGGGTTGATAATTTTCCATGCAGTGTTTAAATCTAGTGTCAAAATAGCAGAGATTATCTGACGGTACATACTAGGTTGCTTTTCTAAAATGACTTCTAATTTTTCTAATTTTTCTTCGGTCTCTATGGTGGTAGAGGACATAAGCTGTGCAAAATCAAAAAAGTGTTCCAATGCTGTGGTATCTTCGCCTAGTATGCTAAGAGGTTCTAAAATTTCTTTGGCTTTGTCATACTGTTGCATGGCTTCATAGACGATACCTATCTCATAAAGTACTTGTATATTACGAGGTCTTCGACGTAGGATTTCATGATAGATAGATTTGGCACGTTCCAAAAATCCTGCATAAAGATAGGTATTTCCCAAACGTTCCATCAGTTCTATCTCTATGGCTTCTTTGTCTATATGCTTGATAAGGTAGAGATAAATATTGATAGCTTTATGGTACTCTCCAGAGTTTTCAAAAGCCTTGGCAAGAAGGGTAAGAGGTTTGAGCATACTCTCTTCAAATACCATTTCATCTGTATTTAACGAGCATTCAGAACTATCAAACTTTTCTAAAAATTTGAGAAGTTTTCCTTCTTCTTTTTGTTGCTTATATAGACCCCATCCATAGGTAACCAATGCAATAATAAGAGCAATGACAATAATCAATAAGATACTAAAAAGTGGGTCATTGTACGCAGGTAATATATATTCCAAGCCAATCCTTGTTGTTTTTCTATACAGATTATATCTAATTAGATATAATGTTAAAATGATAGATAACGCTTCCATTGAATCTTTAAAAAATAGTATCGATATTATAGACGTGATAGGTGGCTTTATAGAGCTACGAAAAGCAGGGGCAAACTATAAAGCCAACTGCCCTTTCCACGGAGAGAAGACCCCCTCTTTTGTCGTGAGTCCTTCTAAGCAGATATACCATTGTTTTGGTTGTGGAGTAGGTGGAGATAGTATCAAATTTGTGATGGAATTAGAAAAGCTCTCTTATCCAGAAGCCATAGAAAAACTAGCTTCTTTGAATAATTTCTCACTTACCTATACCAAAGGTAGCTCAGATTACTCCGATAGTAAACGTATATTAGAAGCCATAGGGCAGTGGTATATAAAAAATCTAGACCGTAATAGTGTGGCTAAAGCGTATTTACTCCAAAGAGGTATCTCTCAAAATTCGATAGAACGTTTTGATATAGGGTATGTACCCAAAGGGCAAGAAGTGATGGGTTTTTTGCAAAGTGCTTTACTTCCTTTACCCCAAGCATCAGAAGCAGGTATCATCGCCCAAAGTGAAAATGGACAAGGGTTTTATGCCCGTTTAGTTGAACGTATTACTTTTCCTATCCATTCGCCTAGTGCCTCTATCGTAGGATTTGGTGGACGTACTATCACAAACCATCCTGCCAAATATATCAACTCACCTCAAACCAAACTATTTAATAAATCTCGCTTACTATATGGCTATCATTTAGCCAAAGAGAGTATCTATAAAAATAAAAAAATCATTATCTGTGAAGGATACCTAGATGTTGTGATGTTTCATCAAGCAGGATTTACAGAAGCTGTAGCAGGGATGGGTACAGCACTCACTAGCGAACATTTGCCTATGTTACGCAAAGGTGACCCCAAAGTGATACTTGCCTATGATGGCGATAAAGCAGGGATAGCCGCCGCACTCAAAGCCTCACAGATGTTGAGTCTAGCAGGATTTGATGGTGGGGTAGTACTCTTTCCTGATGGTCAAGACCCTGCTGACCTTATCGCCAAAGGAGAGAGCGAAAATGTAGCCAAGCTTTTGCGTGAAGCAAAGCCTCTCATCCCTTTTGTCTTAGAAAAGATAGTCGGACAATATGACTTACACGACCCACGAGCCAAAGAAGCAGGATTTGGAGCTGTGAAGCAGTATATAGACAGTCTTACCCCCATCATCAAAGATGCCTATATCCCCCTAGCGTCTACACTTTTAGGACTCTCTACTTCTTTTTTTGGTAAAGGTGCACGTGTAGAGACAGCGAGAGAAAACTTCTCTCAAAGACGAGACGATGTAGAGCAGTTGAGCATTCTAAAAACATTGATAGAAAACCCCTCTTTGATAGACAATGTCTTATCTGTAATCAACATTGAAATGTTTGGTGTCTATGCAAACCTTTTTAGGGCATTGATAAACCAAGAAGATACACACCCCTCTTTGATAGGATTGAGCCTAGATGAAAATATTCCTATTATGGATGAAGCAATGCTCAATAATGCATTGCGTATTTTTTTGATTAAACATTATTCTTTAAAGCTCAAAAATGTATCACATTCAGAAGAAATATCGTATGATAAAAAAAGTTATCTTATTCGTAAGATAAGGACAGATATAATACCTAGACTCAAAAAAGGTGAATTGGTCGCGTATGACCATTCAGTCTAAACACAAAAGGATAAAAGATGGCAATGGCATCAGCAAGACATATACTCGTAAATGATGAAGCGTTCTGTACGGAACTCAAAGAGAAGATAAACAGTGGAGAAATCACATTTGAACAAGCAGCACAAGAGAACTCAACCTGCCCATCAGGTGCGAGTGGTGGAGCATTAGGACAATTTGGCGAAGGTCAAATGGTACCAGAGTTTGACAAAGTAGTTTTCAACGATGAGATAGGTGTTGTCCACGGACCTGTACAAACACAGTTTGGCTACCACCTCTTAGAAATCACAGAACGTTCATAAAATCCAAAACTAAAGGTAACTCAAACCTACCTTTGGTTAAAATCACACTCTACAAACATTATAAACATTGGGGAATTAGCTCAGCTGGGAGAGCGCTTCGCTGGCAGCGAAGAGGTCGACGGTTCGATCCCGTTATTCTCCACCATCAATGCACCCTTTATTATCCTTACTTTAGATTACTATTAGAACGTACTCTAAACGGCTTATAAAACCCCTCATCCACAAGCTCCAAAAGCTCCTTATCACCATGACTATCGCCATAGGCATAGCTGTGGTCATAATCATCAAGGCTATACCGTTCTTTTACTCTATTGGCTTTTTCTATGCCATAGCAGTTTTTACTAAGGAACTTGCCTGTTACTATACCATTTTTAATCTCTAGTTTTGTGGCGATAAGGTCGAGACCATGTTTATCACACCACGGTTTGAGCCAGCACTCTATAGAAGCTGAGACGATGACAACCTTATGACCTTGTTCTTTGTGCCATGCTATCTTTTCCATAGCTTTTGGACGAAGGATACTGTCAATATGATTGAGAGAATATTCCTTGGCTACTTGCTTGAACTTCTCTTCTATCATACCTTTAAAGAAGTAGCCGAGCATAGTTTGTTTGGCTTTGTAGTTGGGGATGAATTTTAGTTTGTAGGCAATGAGCATAGGAGATAGTGCTACCATGCCTATGGCAAACTTTGCATCACCAACGACGAAACGAATAAACTTGATAAGGCTGTCGTCTGTGGTGATGGTACCGTCGAAGTCAAAGAGAGCAAGTGTCACTCTATATACTCATCTTCTTAAACTGAAACTCTGGAATATTACGAATAATCAACATCACCCACTTCCAAATCCACTTCGTATAAAGTACATTCTTAGCACTTTGCTGAGCTTTGTAGATCTCTAGTGCCACTTCTTCAGGCTGTGCCGTTAATTTCTCAGGTAAATCCATCTCTTCTGTCATCTTCGTAGCAACAAACCCAGGCTTTACAGTCAGTACATGCACCTGAGATTCGTAAAGTCTATTTCTAAGTCCAGAGAGATACGCTGTAAGTGCGGCTTTAGCAGAACCATAAATGTAATTACTCTTACGACCACGATCTCCAGCAACAGAGCTAATCCCAACCATAAATCCACTTCTTCTCTTTTCAAAATCATCAGCAATAATGTTAAATAAACTCACTACACCTGTATAGTTAGTGTCCATAATCTTTTGAGCCTCTGTAAAATCTGATTGAGCTTTTTCCTGTTCTCCTAAGTAACCAACAGCAGAGATTACACCCAAAGGCTCCTCTTCTAAGTTGTTATAAAAAGATTGATGACTTGCATAATCTAATATATCTAGTTCTACAAGCTTTACCTCTTTTTGCGTTCGAGTAACAATATCTTGTGCAAATACTTCTAGTTCACTTATATTTCTACCTGCAAGATAAAGGTCATACCCATTCTTTGCATATTCTCTTGCTGTTGCTTTGGCAATGTCACTCTTTGCCCCGATGATTAATACATAGCTCATATTATATTCCTACTCTTTTTGATTGTTGTGATTGAAACTTACTGTTCATCTTATTTTTTTTTCTGAATGTTCTGAACTTCTCTATGTTCGGATAGCCTTTTTCAAAGGTCTCTTTGCTTACTCGTACATCTTTAGTCAGGTAAATTCTACCCTTGTGTTTTACTACGACTTCATCTAGTTTGTCTAGCAATTCAAAGAGTCCCTTTTCTATCTTAAAGTCTAGTGCAAGGCTGTAGCCTTCTATAGGAAATGAAAGCCAGTTATCATTGGCTTTACCATAGAGTTTAAGCACTGCAAGAAATGAACCCTTACCTGAGTCAGAGATAGCCGTTAATATCTCTTCTAATCCCTCATAGCTTGTCTCTTTAGGTAAGATGAACTGATACTGTGTAAAGCCATTCTTTCCATAGATACGGTTCCAATGACCGATGGCATCAAGGGGGTAAAAAAAAGTATCTATATCTACTCTTTGTTTAGAGACACCGTTTTTAGATTTTCCATAGTACAGCCAGTTGAATGCTCTGACACTCCAGTTGTTGAGTGCGAAGCTTGGAAAATTGAAAGGGATGGATTTTTGTGCTTTGAGTTTGTAGTTTAGTTTACCATCGTCTCTAAAATCTCCAACCATGAGCAGGCATTTGCCTATCTTATCACCTTTGGCTAGACAGTCTATCCATGCTACTGAGTAAGGTTTGTCTTGGTACGCTTCAAAAGCTGTGAAGGTCTCTTTTAGGTTCTTAGTTTTAATGGTTGTCTGGTCGATGTATTGAGAGTTTATTTTTTTGAGATAGATTTTGGCATCTAAGATAACACCTGTTAGACCCATACCCCCACAAGTGGCTTTCCATAAATCAGGTGTTCCTTCTTTGGTACAAGTAACAGTCTCGCCATCTGCAAGCATTATAGTAAACGCTTCAACACATTCAGAAAAACATCCTTCGACATGGTGATTTTTACCATGCACATCTGAAGCAATGGCACCACCTACTGTGATAAGTTTAGTCCCAGGGGTGACTTTGAGAAACCATCCTCTTGGTACATAGTGTTCTAGTATTTCTGAGAGTAAAACACCTGCTTGTATATGTAGTAGTCCTTTTTGTTCATCAAAGTCTAAAAAATAGTCTTTGGGTTTGACGTTGATAATATTGGTACTTAATGCACTATCGCCATAACTTCTGCCGTTACCGTAAGGGATGAGTTCATCATTGGTGTTGATAATCTCTTTGAGGTTTTCTGCTGTGGTGAATTTAAATACGGTATTCTTTATCTTGGGGTACATTCCCCAACTCATAAGGCTCATGCTATTTCCTCTTTGTGAATAAATACAAACTTTTTATCTAAAAAGTATTTGATGACATACCCAATACTCAGACCGATAATAGCTCCAAGGTATTTGGCATTAGGGTCTTGAGATAGATGGTCAAAGGCAATCTCCATTCCCCAAAAAATGATAGTCGTAAAGACACCCATGAGTGAATAAAGTGCGAACTTCTTGGCATCATCTTTTTTATTTTTAACTTCATGATAGAAGATAAACTTCTTGTCTAATACATATTTTACAATAAGACCTGCAAGTGTTCCAAGGAACATTGCCACATAGAGAGAACCCCAACCGTTGTAGATTCCAAAGCTGAAATATTGGAACAGAAGATTGAATAATGTGGAGATTACTGCAAAGATAATGTATTTTATAGCAGTCATATTAATACAGTATCCAAGCAAATATAAGTACCCATCCTATGAGGGTTAGTTGCATGAAACGGTCTTTAAGTACAATCTTTGTAGGTGAACCACTGTCTTTAAGTACAAATGTCACCTGTAGATAGCGTAAGATACCTAAGATGACAAAGAGTGCAGTAAGATATAAATATTCACTATGTGTTCTCGCTACCACTTCTGCTGATGTGGTATAGATAGTGTAAGCAACGATAACCACTGAAGCCATGATTGCCATTGCTATATCAAGAAATTGTAAGTTGTACCCATCAATTACTTTACGCATCTTCTTACCAGTATCGAGATAAATAAGTACATCATCTCTTCGTTTTGCTAAAGCCATAAAAAGTGCTAAAAGGAAAGTCATAATGACAATCCACATTGAGAGGTGTATGCCTGTAACAGCAGAACCAATGAATAGACGCAACACAAAACCAATAGCAATAATAGTCACATCTAAGATGGCAATATGTTTGAGATACAAACTATAGGCAATGTTCATAGCAACATAGGTAGCAAGAATACCCACGGCTTTTAATGACAGTGTTGCCATAAGTGCAAACCCTGCTAAACCTAGCACTACCATGATAATAATGGCTTGAGATTTGCTAATAGCTCCTGATGCCAACGGACGACTCTTTTTCTTTGGATGCTCTTTGTCTTCTTCAATATCGTAGTAGTCATTGAGTGTGTAGATAGCAGAGGCTGTAAGGGAAAAGGCTATGAAAGCGATAAATGCATTACCCAACAGTTCTGTATCTGTGATTTTAAGGGCAAAGAAGAGTGGAAGGAAGATAAAGAGATTTTTGATGTATTGCTGGGGTCGCATGAGTTTAACTAGTGCTGATAATTTCATAAAAACCTCCTCTTTATTTTAAAATTTTTGTGAAATTATACACATAATTTACTTTCATCCACTATAGCTAACTACCCATTCTTGTGCTTAGTCCTAAGAGTTTCCATCCTTGTAATCCACTTCTGTAATAGTAGAGTAGGTTTTTTGGGTAGCCGTGTTTGGTTAAGGTTTGGATGAGTTGTTTGGATTGGTCACAGTAGATGGCATGAGAGAAGATGATAAGTTTTTTGGCTTTGGAAAAATCCCATTTTCCTTCTATGTCACTTTTCATACCAAAGAGTGTAAATATCTTAGCCATAGATGCTTTGTCTAGGTTTTGTACTCTATCATAAGGGATGTTATCAGCAGAGGGGATAGACTCTTTGAGGTAATCAAATGCTAAACGGGCATCGATGAGTAGGGCATTTTGTGTATCATTGTTCTCTATCTTGATGAAGTTTAGTAATTCTAGTTCGCCTATGGTTTCTATCTTTTTATCTATGTTTGTAGGCTGTATGCAAAAAGGAGGACAAGGTAAGGATGTTTTACTATAGTCATCACTTAATTTATGTGTAGGGTCTTGTATGCGTTGAATAATGACTTTTTTACCTAGCTCTTTAGTCTCAACATAGGGTAAATCTTTAGTAATTTTGACGATAATATCTTGTGTTACCTTTGCTTTATTTTCTTCTGCGTAAAGAGGAAGGCAAAGTAAGGTAGCTAAGATAAATGCTATCATACTTATTTCTTTTTAAGTTTTGGTATGATTAGTTTTTGACCAATAGAAAGACCAGAACTTTTTTTGAGTGTAGCTGCATTGGCTTTCTGGATAATCGTATACTTTGATGATGCTCCATAGACACGTTTGGCAATCTTACCTAGGGTATCCCCTTTTCTTACGGTAACGTAGCGTACTTTTTCTTTTTTCTTTTTCTTTTTGGCTTTTGCATCAGCTTTGGCTTTTGCATCGGCTTTGGCTTTTGCATCGGCTTTGGCTTTTTCCTTAGCTTTGGCTTTTTCCTCAGCTTTAGCTTGTTCCTCGGCTTTGGCTTTTTCCTCGGCTTTGGCTTTTTCCTCAGCTTTAGCTTGTTCCTCGGCTTTGGCTTGTTCCTCGGCTTTGGCTTTTTCCTTAGCTTTAGCTTGTTCCTCGGCTTTGGCTTTTTTCTCAGCTCTGACTTTGGCATGTGCTTTGATTCTTGCACTGGCTCTGGCTTTTGCATCAGCTTTGGCTTGGGCGTTATCGTTAGATTCTTGGAGGATACTAGCGAGTTTTGCTCTTCTTTCTTCTGCACTTATTTCGGCTGTGTCTACATCTTCATCAAGGGTCTTTTCATCTAAAGTCTCTTCATCAGGTAGGTCACTTTTTTTGAGACCTTCTATCAGTGATGTCTCTAAAGATTCTTGTGGCTTAGTGATGGCGTTTACTATAGGTTTTAGTGTAGGCGTGATTGTAGGGGTAGATTCAGGGGTTACGATAGCTTTTTCTTTAGGTATCATCACTGGTTTTGGTGTAGCTTTGACTTTGACTACGGGTATCACGGTTTTGATAGGCTTGGTCTCTCCGACACTCTCTTTGGTAGTAGATATATTGGTCTCTTTTTGAACGGTCTCTGTCTCTGTTTTAGCAATAGGAAGTATCACTTCTGATTGGACGATACTTGGTACTGTAGGTTGCTTTTGGGTACTTTGTTGCCAAAGATAGAACCCCTCCCCACCTAGAACGACGACAAGAGCTAGAAGTAAGAGCGTCTTTGTAGAAGAAGGTTTTTTTTCTTCTTTTTCTTGCTCCAATAAGGTGCTAGATCGTAAGTTATTGTTTGTCTCAGCCAAATAGTTGGCATAATAGTCATTTGGGTCTACGGGTTTCTTATTGGACATTTATATTTCCTTTGTTATCTGTTTCTTCGGTTGGATAGGCATAGATGAGTCCCAATATACTCCAATATTGCATCCCACCTCTATAGTATAGAATCTTATCTTTAGGGTAGCCTAATGCGACAAGTGTATGTATGGCTTTGGAAGATTGGGGACACCATGGTCCATTATCAAAAACAATGATTTTTTTTGCTTTTGAAAAATTAAATTCTTTACCATTGTATGTCACAGCAAATTTTTGGAGTGTTTTGGGTGCATTACTTTTATCCAAAGTATTAAAGGGGATATTGATAGCACTAGGAATAGTAGATTGGTAAAACCAGTTACTAAGTCTTGCATCTATCAATAAGCCCCCTTTTTTGAGAGTATACTGAATAAACTTAAATACATCAAGCTCTGAAATGGTTGTGATACCCTCTAGCACTGTATATGGCTGTATCTCAAAAGGAGGCGAAACACGAGAGGTGAGGCTATATTCATTGCGAAGTTTATGATTTGTATCTTGCATACGAGAAATACGAATGCGTTCACCATTGACTTTGACACTAATAGAAGAGAGCGTAGGGGTTAAATTAACCTGCGATGCTCCAAGTAGTGTAAACAAAAAAAATGGTAGATAAAAATACTTTATCATGAGAAGGATGCCTTGTTATTATATTCTTTATTAAAGCCGTTAGTATATACTACTTTGACTTATGACTTACCTTTATAGGTTGACTTAATCAGAGTTATACTATAATAATCGTTATTCTAAATGATGGAGGATATCTCATGCATATTGTACTTGTCAACACAAATGCCGTTATCTCTAAGTTGCTTTTGCTTTGTACAAGTGATACCACGACAACACTCCAAGAAGTCTCTACAGTAGAAGCGATAGGCAATGAGAGCTGTGATATGATAGTCATAGATGAATCTTTGTATACAAAACAGATGCTAGATGTATTAGGTGCATTTACCGATACACAAAAAGTATTGCTTTCTTATCAAGGGGATGCCGTAGAAGGGTTTGATAAGACTATTAAAAAACCATTTTTACCTCTACAGATACTCTCTATCATAGAAGAAATACAAGGTAACCAAGAGAAGAATATAGAAGAGGAAGTCTTTGATGTCAAAATACCTCCTAATATATTGAACTTTCAAGAGATTGAACAGATAAAAATATTATTAGAAGTGGACAATACACTGTTAGCAGATGCCTATCTTCGTGATGAATCTTTAGAAATAGATAAAATGAAGAGTGTCACAGAACAACTTATGGCAGAGGGTATATCACAAGCAAAAGAGAGGATAGAAAAAAAGAAGATAGAACAAGCTATAGAAGTAGCAATACAAGGGTTAAGCAAAAAAAAGCTCAAAAAGCTAAGAGAAGGTAAAGAGATAAAGATGCGTATACAATTAAAGGATAATGAGTTATGTTAAAGGGTGCGATATTGGTATTGTCAGGGCCTAGTGGAGCAGGAAAGAGTACGATTATCTCTGCCTCTTCGGATGAGATAGGGGAGTACTACTTTTCTATCTCTACCACGACACGAGAGCCTAGAGTAGGGGAGCAAAATGGTGTAGATTATTTTTTTGTAAGTAAAGCATCATTTGAAGAAGACATCAAGGCTGGAAATTTTTTGGAATATGCACAAGTCCATGGAAACTATTATGGTACTTCTTTGAAGCCAGTGAAGAAAGCTTTAGAAGAAGGGAAGCTAGTTATCTTTGATATAGATGTACAAGGGCATAGGCTTGTAAGGGCTAAAATGAATGATATTACTACCTCGGTTTTTATCACACCTCCTACACTTAAATCACTAGAGACGAGATTACGTGCTAGATGTACAGATGATGAATCTATTATTCTCAATCGTATCACAAATGCCAAAAGTGAAATCCAAGCATTAGGTGAATATGATTTTACGATTATCAATGATACGGTAGAAAAAGCATCAAAAGCATTTTCTTTAGTAGCAAAAGTAGCTAGATTGAAACAAAGTAGTACAGATGAAGCTGATTTTATCCATCAATGGTTAGGTAAAAAGTAACCTTAAATTTATTAGAGTATAATTATTCAAATTAATGTTCATAGTAACAAAAAACAAAGGATAGACATGGGTATGCCAAGTATGCCAGAACTACTAATCGTATTGGCGATTGTTGTGCTTCTTTTTGGAGCAAAAAAGATTCCAGATCTTGCTAAAGGTATGGGAAAAGGAATTAAAGACTTCAAAAAAGCAATCAAAGAGGACGAAGAGCCTGTAGAGATAGCTAAAAAAGAAGAACCAAAAGTTGAAGCTACATCCGTAGAGAAAAAAAGCGAAAATGCTTAAAAATTAACTTGTTTTCATGATATTTATGAAAGCAAGTCTTCCACTCTCTTTCCCTCCACCCATTCAAAATACACTATATACCTCAATAATACGGAAATAATAATGAAATTAAAATCACAAATCAATCATGTCATAGAAAATGCCTTTTCAAAAGCAGGTATCCCTCACAAAGCAATGTCAGTATCAGAAGCTACCAAAGCAGAATTTGGAGACTACCAATTTAACGGAGCTATGGCTTTGTCCAAAAAATTGGGTAAAAATCCTAGAGAGATAGCCAATGATATTATCAATCATTTAGATGTGACGGGGCTACTTTCTAAAGTCGAAATAGCAGGGCCTGGGTTTATCAATATTTGGCTCAATCCTCTTTTTGTGGCTTCTGAGTGTCAGTTGGCAGTAGAATCTGAGAGACTCAATATCGCTCAAAGAGAAAATCCTAGCAAAGTAGTGGTAGATTATTCGGGTCCTAATATGGCAAAACAGATGCATGTAGGGCATTTACGTTCTACTATTATTGGTGATACCTTAGCCAATCTTCTTCACTTCTTAGGCGATGAGGTCACTCGTCAAAATCATATTGGCGATTGGGGTACTCAGTTTGGAATGCTTATTGCTTATCTTGAAATGAAAGATGAAGATGGCTCTGTTAGTCTCAAAAACTTAGAGATATTTTACAAAGATGCCAAAGCCGAATTTGATGCCAATCCTAAGTTTGCCGATAAAGCCAGAGAATATGTGGTTAAAATACAATCAGGGGATGCACATTGTTTGACTTTGTGGCAAAAATTTATTGACATCTCTTTGGGGCATTGTGAAGAAGTCTATCATAAACTAAATGTCAATTTAAGCCGTAAAGATGTTAGAGCAGAGAGTTTTTATAACGATGATTTGAGCCACGTTGTCAGTGATTTGGAAAAAGCAGGGTTATTGACCCAAAGTCAAGGGGCAAAATGTGTCTTTTTAGAAGGCGATGAAATCCCTGTTATTATCCAAAAAGGCGATGGAGGCTATCTCTATGCCACCACAGACCTCGCTGCTTTACGTTTTAGAGCCAAAAATTTAGAAGCAGATAGGATTTGCTATGTGGTCGATGCACGTCAAGCAGGACATTTCAAACAAGTCTTCAAAGTAGCCAAAAATGCCCATTTTGTGGATGAAAAAGTCAAACTAGAGCATATTGCCTTTGGTACGATGATGGACAAAGGTGGAAAACCTTTTAAAACACGTGATGGGGGTACCATAAAGCTCATAGACTTACTTGATGAAGCAGTGAATAAAGCCAAAGATACCATCAATAACAAAGAGCAATATACACAAGAAGAGATTGATGCCCTTGCGAAGATTATCGGTATTGGGGCAGTAAAATATGCAGATCTTTCGATTAATAGAGAGTCTAACTATATCTTCAACTGGGATAAAATGCTATCATTTGAAGGCAATACCTCACTTTATATGCAGTATGCCTATGCACGAATACAAAGTATCTTTAGAAAATATAATGCACCAATAAACGGTAAGATAATTATAGGGGATGCTTTAGAACATCATTTGGCTGTGATGTTACTACGTTTTGAAGATATGCTAAACCGTACAGCGATAGATGCCAGTCCCAATCAATTAAGTACCTATCTCTATGAACTAGCCACACTCTTTATGCGTTTTTATGAACAAAATCCTATCTTAAAAGAGGGTATAAATATCACAGAAGAGACCAAAGAAAGCCGTCTAGCCTTAGCAAACCTTACAGCCAAAACCATCAAACAAGGGCTTGATATTTTGGGTATTGAAGTGGTGGACAAACTCTAAGCAGGGTCTTTGTCTGCATTTTTTTGACTTTCTACCAATTCGCTTAAGAATGTTTCTAGGGAGTAGCGTTGTCTGTATTCTGGTACCATAATGTGTACGAGGATATCCCCTAAATCTGCTACGACCCAATCATCACTCATATCTGATGCCAAAATCTCATCATTGAGGGCTTTGAGACCTAGCTTTAGGTGTTCTGCTAGGGCTAGAGTATGTTTACCATTGAGTGAATTGGCGATAACGACACGTTTTGCGATATAATCGGCATTTTGAAGATTAAATACTTCTATGTTCTCAGCTTTTTTATCATCAAGAATATTTACGATATTCTCTATTCTTTCTTCTATTTTCATTTGTCTTTTCCTTGGAGTACATGATGTACGGATTTTTTAATTTTAGTATCAACATAGTCCAATAGTCCTATCTTTCTTATTTGGCTTGAAGAGATGGCTGTATCGACATACAATACTCTCCACGCATTTAAAAAATCGGTCTTTATAGGGTGTCCTTCTCTTGTGACAATGACCCATATAATATGGCTATTGAGCCAGTCAAATTGATGCCATTGGGACAGTTTTTCTAAGTTGTCTGAGCCAATGATAAGGTATTTGACATAGTTTTCTATGTTGAAATGTTTTATAGTTTGTGATGTTGTGGTACTTTTTCCTTCGTGTATTTCATACGCTTTGACGATAACTTTAGGGCTATTATCAAAGAGTGTATGACACCATTCTAACCTCTTTTTTGCAGATGCAAGAGAAGAAGTTTTAAAAGGGCTTAGATAAGCAGGTACAAGCAAAAGGCTATCTATATCCAAGCATTGAATCGCTGTTTCAACAATATGTTGATGCCCTAAATGTGGAGGGTCGAAACTACCACCAAAGATTGCTACTGTAGGCTTGGATTGATTAACCAAATGCTAACCTCATTTACTGTAAAATTACGTAATTCTAGCATAAAAATCATAAGGGTAAACAATGGCAGTAAAAGTAGCAATAAATGGATTGGGAAGAATTGGTCGATGTGTGGCACGTATCATCGCAGAGAGAGAAGATATTGAACTCGTTGCAGTCAATGCTTCAGGCACAGAAAAAATGCTTGAATATAATGTCAAGTATGACTCTGTGCATGGTACACGTAAAGATGTATCTGTAGCAGATGGCTATCTTACTATGGGTACAACCAAAGCCAAAATCTTTGCAGAACGTGATTTATCTAAGATAGATTTTGTTTCGGTAGGTGCAGAAATTGTACTAGAGTGTACGGGTGCATTTTTGACCCAAGAGTCTGTACAGCCTTACCTTGATAATGGTATCAAAAAAGTACTTTTTTCAGCACCTGCCAAAGATGATACAGCTACTTTTGTACTCGGAGCAAATGCTGATGCGTATGCAGGACAAGTGGTGGTATCTAATGCCTCTTGTACGACCAATGGATTAGCCCCTGTAGCCAAAGTCCTTGATGATGTTTTTGGGATTGAAAACGGATTGATGACGACTATTCATTCTTATACCTCGTCTCAACCGATTTTAGATGGCAAACACAAAAAAGACCCAAGAAAAGGACGCTCAGGAGCTACTAACCTCGTGCCTACTACTACTGGAGCTGCTAAAGCTATCTCTAAAGTCTTGCCAAATCTTGCAGGTAAAATCAATGGTCAAGCCATTAGAGTACCTACAGCTGATGTCTCTATGGTAGATTTGACTGTGACACTCAACAAAGAAACTTCAGTAGAAGAAGTACAACAAGCCTTTAAAGATGCTTCTTTAACGACACACAAAGGTATATTGGGCATTGATGATGACTATCGTGTATCAATGGATTTTGTGGGTGAAGAGCTTAGTACTGTTGTGCCTTTGGATACCATTCAAGTCATCGGTGGCAAGATGGTAAAAGTCCTTTCATGGTACGACAATGAGTGGGGATATTCTGCTAGACTCGTAGATATGGCTGTACATATCTCTAAAGGAGACAAATAATGAGAAGTATCAAAGACTTAGAAATAGACGGTAAACGCGTTTTTATCAGATGTGATTTTAATGTACCAAAAGATGAGTTTGGTAATATTACAGATGATAGACGTATTCGTTCTGCTTTACAGACGATTCGTTATTGTATAGACAGAGATTGTAAGATTATTTTGGCTTCACATTATGAGAGACCCGAAGCAGGGAAATATGAAGAAAAATATTCTCTTGTGCCTATCGCCAAAAGACTACACACTTTACTCAAAATTAAAAGAGAAGTGCTTATGGCAGAAGATGTCATTGGAGAAGATGCCCAAGCCAAAGCCAATTCACTTGAAGCTGGGGATGTACTTTTATTAGAAAACTTACGTTATGAGGCTGGGGAGACAGCAAATGATATCAATTTTGCAAAAAAACTAGCAGACTTTGCAGATATTTATATCAATGATGCTTTTGGTGCCTGTCATCGTAAACACGCATCTATTCATGCCATTACAACATTTTTTGATACCAAACATAAAGCAGGGGGCTTTTTGATGGGAAAAGAAGTTAATTTCTTTTCTAAAATTTTAGAAAATCCTATTCGTCCTTTTGTAGCAGTTGTGGGTGGTTCTAAGATTTCTGGTAAACTCGAAGCATTGAACAAACTTGTAGATAAAGTAGACAAAGTAATTATTGGTGGAGGCATGGCATTTACCTTTCTCAAAGCCCAAGGTCATGAAGTCGGAGAGTCTTTGGTAGAAGATAATTTACTTGAAGAAGCCTTACGTATTATGGCGAAGGCAAAAACATTGGGGGTAAAGTTTTATTTACCTGTAGATGTTGTCGCTGCTGCTGAATTTTCTGAAAATACCACAGTCAAATTTGTACCTATTCAAGAAATACCCAAAGGATGGATGGGCTTAGATATAGGTCCTGCATCTACACGACTATTTCGTGAGGCTCTCAATGATGCCCAAACAATTATTTGGAATGGTCCTATGGGTGTGTATGAGATGGATAGATATTCTAAAGGAAGCTTTGCTATGTCTAATAATATCTCTCAAACCCATGCTACGACGATAGTAGGTGGAGGAGATACAGCCGATGTAGTACTACGTGCAGGAGATGCCGAAGAGATGACCTTTATCTCTACAGGTGGTGGAGCTAGTTTGAAACTTATCGAAGGTATGGCTCTTCCTGGTATTGAAGCACTTAAATAATTGAAATATACATAAAAGGGTTACTATGATTTTTGCAGGAAACTTTAAAACCAACCATACACGTCAAAGTACGGCACTTTATATCAAAGAATTAACACAAAAAACCAAAGCCAAAAAAGAGGAAGATAGAATAATCCTTTTTCCTCCTTTGACTGCGATAGATGACTATGAAAGTGATTTTACTATCGGTGTACAAAATGCCTATCATATACAAAATGGTGCATACACAGGAGAAATAGGATTAGAACAGCTTGATGAATTTGGTATTAAAACTATTTTAATCGGTCACAGCGAAAGACGTGAACACTTAGGGGAAAGCCAAGAATTACTCACTCAAAAGTTTAACTTTTTTAAAGAAGAAGCGTTTGAAATCATTTATTGTATCGGTGAGCCTTTAGAGGTGCGTAAAAAAGGTTTTGAAGCAGTGATGAAGTATCTTTTGGCACAATTTGACGGCATTGATATTGCCTATGATAAACTCATCATCGCCTATGAACCAATTTGGGCAATAGGTACAGGACGTTCAGCTACAGTAGAAGAGATTTCAAGTACACATAGAGCCTTAAAAAATGTCATCAAAGAAACAGCATTGCTCTACGGAGGTTCAGCCAAGTTATCAAATATCAAAGAAATACTTTCTATCGCAGGAGTAGATGGTGTGTTGGTAGGGTCTGCGTCTCTTGACGCAGATGGTTTTTCTAAAATGGTTTTGGCTTAGAGACTTATTTAAACAAGTCAGCCAATGCCGTGGTGTCTTTTGTTTTTGTTACTTCTGGTGAAGATGAGTCTGTTTGTCTTTCTGTTACACCTTCTACTTCATTTAGTTCTATGGTGTAGCCTGTGAGCATGGATGCTAGACGGATGTTGATACCAGAGCGTCCTATGGCTTTGGCTTTTTGATCGCCTGTGATATTGACAATAGCCTTTTTTTCATCGGCTATGACTTTGATACTTTGGGTAATCGCAGGGCTTAATGCACGTGTGATAAATACTTCAGGAATAGGTGAAAAATCAATACAGTCAATATTTTCATGGTTAAGTTCATTGCTTACAGCGTTGATACGTACCCCTTTGACCCCAACAGCTGCACCAATAGGGTCTATATTCATTTGTTCTGTTTTGAGGGCTATTTTGGCACGTTCCCCAGGTATTCTAGCTGAACCCACAATCTCTACAAGCCCATCATCAATCTCTGGTACTTCTGTAGCCATGAGTGCTTCTAAAAATTTAGGAGAAGTACGCGTTAGCTCTAAAAATAGTCCATATTCAGGGTCTACACTTACATAACGTAATAAAGCTCTAATGCTATCTCCACGTTTGTATGATTCTCCTTTGATACGATTTCTTTGAGACATAATACCTTTTAGCTCACCAATTTCGACATGGGTATTGTTCTCATCATCGACACGGTTGACTGTCCCTAACATCACAGAACCGACTTTTTCTCTATATTTTTCAAAAAGGTCTTGTTCTATACGTCTTTGTACATGGTATTCTAATTCTTTAAATAGATTAGCCGATGCAGTACGTCCATGGTCTTCTAGGATAAATTCTTCTTTGAGGGCATCTCCTATCTCTATAGAGTCATCAAAGTCTTTGGCTTCAGAAATAGAGATGAAACTATCAGATTCTATTTCTCTAATATTTGGCTCTTTTCCTACTTTGGTGAAGAGTTGTCTATCATTATCTGCCACGACGGTAATCACTTTGTTGATAGTGTATGTTTTGGTGTCATTGTTGATAATAATTTCAAAATGACTCGTAAAAGAGGTAAGTTTTTTTGCCGTATTGACGAGGGCTTCTTTGAATGCATCTAGGGCATGTTCTTTTGAAATATTTTTTTCATGTGCAATAGCTTCGATAATATCTAATATTTTTTCCATAATTTTTCCTATGTTTTAATTCCAAAATAACGCTACAAGAGGTAACATAATAGTGCCAATAACGTCTTGGGAGGGGTTCTTTTGAAGATGAGTATTATATCTAACCCAACCTTTACTGAAAATAAAGTATAATCTTATATAATAAATTTAAGAAAAACTTAAAGAATGAATTAAAGGTAATGATATATGAAATTAAAACTTGCAAGAACCACACTTAAATCGAAGCCAAAAATTATTGACTTAAAAAAACTAGAAGAAGAATTAGCCACTAAATCTATATTCTATTTTGACAAAGACAATTCACATAAAGAGTTAAAAGAGATGATTGAGCATTTTGAAGAAAAAGGTTTTTCTGTTTATATGCGTGAAGTCAAATATGGATTAGATGAAAATGAATACATCTATGAAGTACATATTATTGCATAAAAGATAGAGAAATTTAATTGTCCAAGAAATTATTTATAGAAACATTAGGTTGTGCAATGAATGTTCGAGATAGCGAACACATGATTGCAGAGCTTAATCAAAAAGAACCCTACGAACTAACGCAAAACCTCAAAGAAGCTGACCTTATCATCATTAATACCTGTTCTGTACGTGAAAAACCTGTAGCAAAACTCTTTTCTGAAATCGGTGTATTTAATAAACACAAAAAAGAGGGAGCAAAGATAGGTGTCACAGGATGTACTGCCTCACATCTAGGCAAAGAGATTATCAAAAGAGCGCCTTCTGTAGACTTTGTATTGGGTGCTAGAAATGTCTCTAAGATTAAAGATGTGGTAGATAAAAAACATGCTGTCGAGATAAGTACAGATTTTGATGAGAGTAGCTATGATTTTGCTGAGTATAGAAGCAATCCTTTTAAAGCGATGGTCAATATCTCTATAGGTTGTGATAAAGCATGTACTTTTTGTATCGTTCCTGCTACACGTGGGGATGAAATCTCTATCCCCTCACATCTAATTATCCAAGAGATAGAAAAAGCCGTGTTAACTGGGGCTAAAGAGGTCATGCTTTTAGGTCAAAATGTAAACAACTATGGAAGACGCTTTGCTGACCCTAAAGAGAAATGTGACTTCACAGCACTTTTACAAAATATTTCTCTCATCGAGGGCTTAGAGCGTATCCGTTTTACCTCTCCTCACCCTTTACACATGGATGATGCTTTTCTTCAAGAGTTTGCATCTAATCCTAAAATATGTAAACAAATTCATGTACCTCTTCAAAGTGGTTCTACTTCACTCCTCAAAGCAATGAAAAGAGGATACACAAAAGAAAACTTTATCAATCGTTGTGACAAGATACGTGCTTTGTGTCCTGAAGCTACTATCTCTACTGATGTTATTGTAGGGTTTCCTAACGAGAGTGAGGCTGACTTTGACGCTACGATGGAAGTCCTCAACCATGTACGCTTTGAGCAAATGTTTTCTTTTAAGTACTCAGCACGACCTCATACCGAAGCGGCTGATTTTACAAACCAAATTGAGAATAGTGTATCAGGGGCTAGGCTTACTAGACTTCAATCAAGACATACAGAAATCATAGATGAACTTATGGATGCTCAAATGGGTAAAATACACAAAGTTTATTTTGATGAACTCAAAGCCAATGCTAGAGTCTCTGGGCGTAGCGATGATGGTAAACTCTTTTTTGTAGAGGGTAGCGAAGAGCTATTAGGACAAATCGTAGAAGTAAAAGTCATCAAAACCTCTAGGGGTGCACTTGATGGTGTATTGCTCTAAGCTTTATCTCTTTATATGAAAGCATATCTAAAAATATTTTTACGCCAAATAGGGCAGTTTATTTTACCGATATTGCTTTATCTGCTTATTCGTATTATTTGGTACAGTACACGTAAAAAATTTCATTTTGTCACGCCTATAGGAGAAGAACAACACGTCTGTGTCACATGGCATGGTGAGCTTTGTATGACACCCCAAGCGTACCGATATATCCACAAGACACAACCTGCTTGTGCTATTATCTCTGCCCATTTTGATGGGGCACTCATCGCAGGGGCATTGGGGTTTCTAAAGATAGGGGCATTACGAGGCTCTTCTCGTAAGGGTGCAAAACAAGTCTTGATTCAAGCTTTTAGGCGTATTAAATCAGGGGAAGAAGTGCTTATCACCCCTGATGGACCCAAAGGTCCTAGGCATAAGATGAGTGATGGTGCTGTGGGTATTGCTCTTAAAAGTAAGCTTCCTATCTTTGTGATGAGTTTTAAGGCTTCTCATTATTGGCAGTTAAAGAGTTGGGATAAGTTTATTATTCCTAAACCTTTTGCTCTTGTGGATTTTTATATGCAAAGTCTCTCCTTAGAAGGGATGACAGAGGAAGAGGCAAAAGCCTATTTGTCCGAAAAAATGTTAGCCCATACGATGTTATGAGAGATACCTTTCATAGCTTAGCCGATGATTTTTTGGTGTATCTTTATGATATTCGTGGGTATTCAGAACTATCTATCGTTACCTATGATATTGCTTTACGCCAAATGATACGTGTGAGTCATATTTCTGAAGATTCTGAGCAAAAATATACGATAGATATGACCCCATTTCGTTTTGCTATTGTACGCAATACCAAAAGAACCATTAGCAAAAAACTTTCAGCTGTACGTTCTTTTGTGCATTATTTAGAAGATATATGTGACAAGAATATTAAACTCATAGGGGATACCTCAATTAAAGTTACCCCTACACTTCCTAAGCCCATAGAAGAGCATTATATAGAAGAGGTACTCAATGAAGCCAATCTACAAGAGAGAGTATTGCTTTGTATGCTTTATGGACTAGGGTTGCGTATATCAGAACTAAGCCATCTTAAATTGGATGATATTCAAAAAGAGTGGATACGTGTCAATGGAAAAGGCAATAAAATAAGAGAATTGCCTTTATTGGCAACGATTTACCCTCTCATTGAAGCCTATATTAAAAATGAAAATCCAAGAATATATCTTTTTGAAAAAGGAAATGCTCCTATGAATACGGCACAGTTACGCTATAGACTAGGCAAGGTATTTCAAAGGCAAGGATTAAAAGCCACACCCCATCAATTACGCCACTCTTTTGCTACACATCTGCTCAACAATGGTGCAAGGATAGCTGATGTGAGTGAACTTTTAGGACATAAAACGATGGCTACGACACAAGTGTATACTAAATTAGGCACAGCCAAAAAAATGCAAGACTATATGAAAGCCCATCCTTTGGCTAAATGACATCACTAGGTTTGATACCTTCTTGAAATAGATAGGGTCTGATTTTTGAAGGGATATGTGCTTTTCGACATATCTCTTTAAATACTTTGGGCATCGTACCTTTGATATACGGAGCAATATAGACTACATCATCTTCTATCTCTATCGCCCATGTATTGGCAATGACGATAGATTTTTCTTTTTCTATTTGTATACGTTGTGAAGCTGAGAGGAGGTATCCTAATGTTTTAAGTGACATATCAATGGCTTTACTTTTAAATGTCCTATCATAAAGCCTAATGATACGTAGGGATTTTTCAGCATAAATTTCTATATATCCTTTGGCAAGATTTTCTTTGTCTTTACGTAGGTAATTAAAGCTACGTGAAACACCCTCAGCATATTCAGACATAAAATTATTGGCAAATTGTTTTCTCACTCGGTTACGTTCGTACTTTTGACTAAAATTACTCTCATCTATGTAATAAGGGTGACTATGTTTATCAAGATACGCTATTAAGTCTTCTTTGGTACAAGAGAGTAGAGGGCGTACTAAATAATAGTCATTTCGTACACTGATAGGGTCTAAGCCAATAAGCTCACTTACCCCTGCCCCTTTACTAAGACGCATGATCAACCATTCTAACTGGTCGTTGAGTTGGTGGGCTGTGAGTAGGGTATCGTAGCCCTCTGTAGTCATCAGTGCATCAAAAAATCCATAACGAAAGTCTCTGGCTTGTTTCTCGAAGTCTTTGCTAAAAGAGGGTGCTTTGATACTATGGCAGTGGAGATTATATTTGGAGGCTAGGGCATGGGCATGTCTCTCTTCTCTATCACTATTGGGACGTGTAGCATAGTTTATAATGGCAATATCAAAATCAATTTTATGTTCTAAAAGTAAAAAAAAGAGTGCAGAAGAGTCTACTCCTGCCGAAAAAGCCAAAAGGTTTTTTTTGTTTTTGAGTATGCTTGTATCAAAGACTAGCATGGACTATAAAGGTTTGATTAATGTGGCTAAAAGTTGCATCCCTACACGTTGTGTAATTTTGGCTTCATAACAGTGTGCATAAGAGATAGGTAAATCAGAAGTATCATTAATCAAAATCTCCCCATCTATATCTACAGCCCATCCCAATGGTCTAGCCGAGAGTAGGTACTCATGTTCATCACTCTCTTTATCTATGACTAGTGTCAGTGTTTTATTTACCATTGCTTCTAATGACTCTTCTGTAGAAATCTCTGCGATTGCACCTAAAGTTTCTGCTCTTTCATCGATAGTCTCTTGGGAAATTTGCTCTAATTGATACGCAGATGTTGTCTCTTCATTGGAGTAGCTAAAGGTGTTAAATCGGTCAAATTTAAACGTTTTCATGAAATCACAAAGTGTTTCAAACTGTGCTTGGGTTTCTGTAGGGTGTCCTGCGATGAGCGAGGTACGTAAAAAGGCATTGGGTTTTGATTTCATGTGTTCTAGTAGGGCTATGGTTTTTTCTTCCCCAAACCCACGTTTCATGGTTTTGAGCATCGTATCTTCAATATGTTGAATAGGCATATCAAAGTAGGTTTGAAAGACAGGTGAATCAGAGATAGCATCAATGAGTGCAAATGTGGTCGTACTAGGATAGAGATATAAAATACGTGCTGAGGTAATACCCTCTAGTGTTTCTATCTTTTTGACCAAAGAGAGGAGTCCGTCGGAGAGCTTCATATCACGTCCATAGCTAGAAGAATCTTGTGAGATAAAAGAGAAATCATAGTAGCCTTTAGCGATAAGCATTTCTACTTCTTTGACGATAGAAGAGAGTGAACGAGAATGGAGTTTACCCTTAAATGAGGGTATTGCACAAAAAGAACAGGCTTGATTACACCCTTCTGCTATCTTGATATAGGCATGGTAGTTAGACCCCGTGATAACCCTACCCGAATTTTCGGTTGCCAGATAGACCTCTGGAGAAAAGGTACTTTGTTTAGAAGCGATAAGTGCATCTATCTTTTCGTAGTCACCCACTCCTGTAAATATATCCACCTCAGGCATATCAGCTTGAAGCTCTTCACGGTAACGCTCGGTAAGACAGCCTGACATGACCAAGATGGCATTTTCTTTACGTGTATCATGTAGATTGAGTACGGTATTGATACTCTCTTCTTTGGCAGCATCGATAAATCCACAGGTATTGACGATGATGACATCAGCAATGGTATTGTCATCTGTGATTTCATACTCTTTAAGACGACCAAGCATCACTTCTGAATCGACAAGGTTTTTGGTGCATCCTAGACTGACTAGGTGTAGTTTTTTAGTATTTGACATAAGTTATTTCTCGATATTAGATTTGATTGTTAGATATATACCGTATTATAGCGAAAAGAAAGGGGATAAAAAAGAAAGGAGATAAAAAAGGGGGATAAAAAAAAGAGCTTAGGCAAAAGCCTAAACTCTAAAGGTTGATATACTTGTTTAAGCGTAATGCTTAGTTAAAGTTATATCTTGCCCAGAAACGAACGAAGTTATTTTCTGATGGTCTTACACCTGTAGCAGTAGCATCAGTGTACATATCATCATCAGTATAAACATAAGCAGCAAAGAATTTAACATTCTCTGTGATTTGTTTAACATACATTAAATCTAGTTGAGTATAGTCACCTTTAGTTTCATCAGAATCATTTGTTCCTGCACCGAAGTAAGCTTTAAATGTACCAACAGAAGTTTTAGCAGCACCACCAACTTTTACGAACTCAGAACCTGGAGCAGCGTGATATTGACCAACGTTGTTAAGAACCATTTGAGTATAAAGTGGAGATTTAACACCTGTTCCAAAGTTAGTGATACCTACAAGACCATCTTCATCTACAGATGAATATGCTGCCATTGCTGTAAACATACCAAATTTAGCACCAATTTTACCACCAAATGCAGTTGTAGTTTCACCTAAACTATCTGGGTCAATTTGTCCACCTTGAAGAGCTAGATTAAATGAACCAGCATTATACTTAGCATCACCCCAGATAACTGAAAGGTCATTACCATCTTTTGCAAAGTCAGGAGCGAAGTAGAATGAACCAGTCAATGTTAAACCATCAATAGATTTATTTTGAGCAGTTACCATGTGAACTACATCACCATTTTCATTGATTTGAGTAAATGCATCTTCATTTAGATAATCACCAACAGACCCATTAGAGTTAACAACGGCTGCATATACAAGCGTAGTATTTGGGATTGAAGAGTTTACTACTAAAGCGGCATCAAATGTATTTTTGAATACTTGCCAACCTTCTGAGAATGCAAATGGAGAAAGTGATTTTGGAAGTTGTTGACGACCCACTTTAAAGCTAGTAGAACCTGCTCCGTAAGTTAAGTAAGCTTGTGTAATACCACCAGATGTAGTACCTGCATTTCCACCACCTGTATAAAATCCTGCTTCACTACTAGCAACAATACCAGAAACTTCAACACCTGCACCGATACCAGCAAATACATCAGAGTTAGTTGCTCCTAATTGAAGACCCCAACCTGCATAAGTTGTTTCATCACTAAAAAGGTCATTGTTTCCAGCTGAATCTACAGTTTGTGTATAAAGTACACCTTGTCCTGTATAATCCCAACCTGATGCTTCTACCACTGCTGGTGTTTCTATTACTGGTTCAACTGGAGTAATATCTCCACCTGCCATAATCATTGTTGACGCTACTACTGAGAGTAATAATATTTTTTTCATTGTAATCTCCTTGAAATTTTGTTTGAATACAACAGAATTATAGCATGTTTGTTTATTAATGTCAATATCATTAATAAAAAGTTAATGAATTGTCAATATGCCGTAGAAGTGCCGTCTATACGGTGTATATAAAGATTTAAAGTAGGTTAAGGAGTCTATATCTTGTCTAAAAGTATAGTTACTTTAAGGAAAGAAAGGTGTATTTTGTTATTTTAATTAAAGATAAGTAAATAGTTTATGAATGATTTGAAATTAAGGTATAAGTGTAAAATAAATTGAGGATTAAATAAGATGGTGGCTCGAGACAGAATCGAACTGTCGACACAAGGATTTTCAATCCTTTGCTCTACCCCTGAGCTACCGAGCCACGCTTTAAAAGACAAGATGTCATTTAAGTGGTAGAATTATAACGGCTTAAACTTAAGAAAAAGGTAAGAAATCCAAAAAACCTAAAAAAGAGTTATTTTTTTAGGTTTTTGACAAGTTCCAAAAAAGTTTCTCCTCGATGCTTATATGAATTAAATTGGTCAAAACTAGCAGCAGCAGGAGATAAGAGGGCTATTTCATTTTCTAAAAGTCTTTGGTCTATGGCTACAACAGCATTTTCAATCGTGTGTGCATGGATGACTTCTATGCCATACTGTGTTGCAAGAAGCACAATCTTATCGTGATTTTTGCCTATGCTATATAATGTAAGCTTTAGGGTTTGCATACGTTCAAAAAGTGGGGTCAAATCTACCCCTTTATCTTCTCCACCTAAGATAAGATGAATAGGCTTATCTGCGTAGCCTTTGAGTGCTTGTAGGGTTGCATCTAGGTTGGTAGCCTTTGAATCATTCACCCAAAGTCGACCTTTTGCATCTTTTAGCTCCTCTTGTCTATGGGAATCACGTGTAAAAGTATTGAGCAAAGCATAATCACTCTCATCAAAGAGTACTTTGCTAATGGCTAAAGAGAGGAGGGCATCTTGTAAAAATGCACCTTTATAGTGAAGTTTTGACGCATCAAGACCAAAATACTCACACAAAAAGGCATCACTATCATACTCTACCACATAGGCATGTGTCTTAGGAATATCCAATCCTTTGGGTATAAGGGCTAGTTCTCCTTCTTTCATCGTAAGCAGTGGGGCTAGTTTATCTGCTGTATAGGACTCTTCTGTCCCATGCCAATCGAGATGGTCGGGGGTGATAGGGAGTAAAAGATAGATATTTGGTGAGGCTATATGGGTATGATGTAAGGTAAAAGAGCTAGATTCTAGTATCCATATTGGGCTATTTGTATCTAGTTCAGCCAAGGGTGTACCGATATTACCTCCATTTATTGCACCTTTTTTAGCCAATAGATGGGTAAGCATTTGTGTGGTAGTAGTTTTGCCATTTGTCCCTGAAATCCAAATACTAAAAGGCATTTCTTTTGCAAAATAATCATATTCACTCAGTAGGTTTTTGGCAGATTGTATCAGTGGATGTGTGGGTTTAAGACTAGGTGTGGTCACTTCTAAGTCACTTTTATCAGGGTCAAACAAAGAAGAGGGACAAATAGTATTATTTTCTTTATCCCTATAGGTTACAGTGGTATTGTCATCAAAAAACAGACATTCTCCACCGAGTTTATGGGCGATTGCTTTGGTGGTAAGTCCATAGCCAAAGAGTGTTGGTTTTGTCATGATATAGCCTTGTAATAATGGGAGATTTTAGAGAGAAATAAAGAAGTTCCGAGCCGAAGCTCGAAAGGGATTAACAAGAGTACGTTGATTGAAATTCAAACGCTGTTGGTCTTGCTTCATCTGGTTGAACTTGACGTTCAAATTGGTAGTGTTGGTAGGTATCTACAAAGTCTTGTGTCATGACAGGAAGTAAGAAGTCGTGGTCTTCTATAAGTCCTTCAAGTGCTTCTCTTAGTGTGTGAGGCATTTGAGGGATATTTTTTTCTCTAATTTCATCTAAAGAGAGTTCAAATAAATCTTCATCCATTGGTCCAACTGGAATGTAGTTATTTTTGATACCATCAAGTCCTGCTAACATAAGCACAGAGAAACAAAGGTAAGGACAAGCAGTAGAATCTGGGAAACGTGTCTCAATTCTAGTAGCCATCTCTCCAGCTCCATAAGGAATACGACATGCAGCCGAACGGTTTTGGCTTGAATATGTTAAAATTGATGGTGCTTCATATCCAGGGATAAGTCTCTTATAAGAGTTTGTACTTGGATTTGTAAATGATGCAACAGCAGCAGAATGCTTAAAAATTCCACCAAGGTATTGTAGTGCCATTGGAGAAAGGTTTGCATATTCGCCTTCTTGATAGAAAAGGTTTTTACCATTTTTCCAAAGTGATTGGTGTACGTGCATACCGTTACCATTGTCTCCAAAGAGTGGTTTTGGCATGAATGTTGCTGTCTTACCATTGAGGTGCGCAACCATTTTAACAACATATTTATATTTTTGTACATTATCAGCAGCTTCAATAAGTCCACCATATTTGATACCAATTTCACCTTGTGCTTGTGCAACTTCGTGGTGACCTAGCATCACTGTAAGACCTACTTCTTCAAGAAGCAACATCATTTCAGCACGTAAATCTACCATAGAGTCTGTAGGCATAGTTGGAAAATACCCACCTTTTGTTCTAGGTCTGTGACCCATGTTACCAATATCACCCATATTGGTATTGTCATTCCACTCACCTTCTTCAGAATCTACTCTGTACCCTGATTCGTTGATACCCATAGTGATTTTGACATCATCAAAGATAAAGAATTCATTTTCTGGACCAAAGAAAGCATCATCAGCAAATCCTTCGTCTTCCATATATTTAAGTGTTTTCTTAGCGATTGAACGAGGACATTTTGCATAAAGTTCATTTTCATAAATATCATACACATCACAGATAACAATCACTGTACTATCGGCTGTAAAAGGGTCAAGGAAAGCACTTTCTACATCAGGTTTGAGAAGCATGTCTGATTTGTTGATTGGTTGCCAATTTTCAATAGATGAACCATCAAAAGGAAGTCCTGCCTCTATCATAGACGCTTCAACTGCTGACATACGGTAAGAAATATGATGCCAAGCACCTTTAATATCTGTAAATCTAAAATCTACAAATTCTACCTCATTTTCTTCACAATATTTATAAAACTCGTCTTTGTTATTGACAAATGTACCCATTTTAACGCTCCTAAATTTAATTTTATCTCATTAGTATACCTATTAAAGAGTTAGGAGTATCAATGTTTATGCCTAAAAAGTAATCAATTGTTTATCTCGTCCTTGAAAAGTAACAGCTTGGCTATATCCAACTTCTTTTGCCATCTGTATTGCTTTTGTATAATTGAGTCCCACTTGTGCTACTGCGTGGGCATCCGAAGAGAAGGTAATAGGTATATCCAAACTATAGGCAAGTTCTAAAAGTGTTTGAGAAGGATAAAGTTCCTCAATAGGTTTGCGTAGTCCTGCTGTATTGATTTCTAAGACCATATTGGCTTTTTTGATGGCTTTTAGTGCGTTTTTGGCAAGAAGCCGTATATCTTTTGATGGCATAAATTTAAAGACTTTGATAAGGTCAAAATGCCCCACTATATCAAAATAGCCCGTCTTTGCCATATTTTCAATGGCTTCAAAATACGCCACCCAAATTTCATCGATAGATTTGTCTTTCCATCCTCCAATAAATTCAGGATTATCAAAACCCCATTTATCAATAAAATGCACCGACCCAATAAGATAATCCACTTTGGCATCAAGCACACGCTTATCCATATAGTTGGGCAGATAATCTACTTCATAGCCAAATAAAATTTGTATCTCTTCTTTATATTTTTCTTTGGCATCAAGCACATCTTTTTGATAAGCTTCCATCTCATCAAAAGAGAGCCTATAATGTGTATCAAAATCCATAGGAGCATGTTCGCTAAAGCCATAAATATCAATGCCAAGTTCTATCGCTCTTTGGATATACCCATCTATCGTGCCTTGGGCATGGTTACAGCGAGTGGTATGGTTGTGTAAATCTATTCTTGTTTTTTTCATAAAGTATTTCTTTTAACCTATCCCATTTTATTATATTTTTTTATTTTATCGTAATTTTGCTTTTTTCTATAATTAGAATTGCTGTGCTGGATAAGGTTTTTCTAACACCATAGACCTTAATGCTAAGGGTTAAGTGCTAAAAGGGTAGAATGTTTTTAATAACTTTTTGGAGAAAATATGAATTTATTTGATAAAGATGACCGTTTTAATATAGCAAATTTAGTGACGTATATGAATATCACAGCAGGAGTGATGGCGATTTATTTTATCGTTAAGGGTGATTTCTTTACGGCGATTGTTTTGGCTTGGATAGGGGGGGCTTGTGATATTATGGATGGGAAACTAGCAAGGAAATATAAGCTCTCTACAGAGTTTGGTATTCAGTTAGATTCTTTTGCTGATTTCCTCTCTTTTGTGGTGATGCCTACGTTTTTGCTTTTTTATGCTGTCAAACAATATTCTGCTATATCATGGTTAGAAGAGCTTGTATTGGGATTGGTATTTATATGGTACATCATCAACGGACTACGCCGATTAGTAGAATTTAATCTCAAAGTAGACGTGGGTGAAGCACTCAAATATTTTGAAGGTGTACCTACCCCATTAGGAGCGATACTTTTGTGGGTACTGTATCTATTTACTGCGTATGGTATTATCACAAGTGGATATATCATTGCATTGTTGGTCATGGTCGTTGCGTGGTCACTCAATTCTACACTTAAAATCCCTCATCCATAGTGTATCTTTTGCATAGATTAACAAAACTTTTTGCAGATTTTTCAGAGCTAGTGATGTTTAAGCACTCTGTATTTTCTTTGCCGTTTATCTTTATAGCGATGATTGTGGCTTCTTATCTGGAATATGGCACAGGATGGTTTGGGTGGAGATTACTTTTATTAGGACTACTAGCAGCTGTATCAGCACGTAATTTTGCTATGGGTGTCAACCGTTATTTAGACAGAGATATAGACAAACTCAACCCTCGTACCAAAGGGCGACCTTCTGTAGATGGTAGGGTGTCCAATACGGCAATGTTGGCATTTATCATCATTAATGCTCTTTTGTTTATCCTCATGGCTTATTTTGTCAATACTTTGGCACTTCAACTCTCTATCCCTATTTTACTGGTCTTGGGTGCCTATACCTTGTTCAAACGCTTTTCGGCATTGGCACATCTGATACTTGGTGTGAGCTTGGGGTTAGCACCTATCGCTGGAGTGGTCGCTGTTTCGGCTGAGATACCTCTATGGTCACTCTATCTAGCCTTTGGTGTGATGTTTTGGGTGGCAGGGTTTGATTTACTCTACTCTTTGCAAGACATGGAATTTGACAAATCACATAATCTCCACTCTATCCCTAGCAAATTTGGGGCGACAAAGACCATGTGGATAGCACGTTTTTTTCATCTTTTTACTGTATTGCTTTGGGTAGCATTTGTGACAGAAGCTGGGTTAGGAATATGGGCAAAACTAGCGATACTCTTTTCTGCTATAATGTTGACGTACGAGCATTATATCGTGAGTAAAGATTTTACAAAGATAGACAAAGCCTTTTTTACTGTCAATGGATATTTGGGTTTTGTATTTATTTTATTTATTATAATAGAGGTGGCATAGATGGAAATGATAGATTTTGTAGTATTGGGGCTATTGGCAGGATTGATATTGATTTTATTTTTGTTATTACACAAAAATACACTACTAAGTAAAGACAATCAAACCCTCAAAGAGATAGTCATCATGAAAGATGCCACCATCGCTAACTATGAGGCATCACGTGTGGCAGTCACCGATGTAATGGCAAATTATGACTCTCTTGATGAGGTAATGACACGTATCAAAGAGGGCGAAAGTAAAGTGAATATTTCTAAAAAGCTCAATATTCCTCTAGCAAAGATAGACCTCATTATAAAATTTGATGCACTCAAAAAGTATCATTAGTGTCCTTCCACAGTTGGCAACCTTTACTCGATGAAGCGTATGCCTCACTTTTGCTAGAATATAGGACATTTTTAGAGCATGATAACGAGTATTTTCCCTCTAAAGAAAACTATCTCAATGCCTTTACAACCCTAGCACAAGAAGATGTAAAATATATTTTATTTGGGCAAGACCCTTACCCACGCAAAGAGAGTGCAGGGGGATACGCCTTTATTGATAACAATGTTAAGACACTTTTTTCTTCCAAAGGTCTCAGCACAGAAGTAAATAAAGCCACAAGCTTACGCAATTTTATGAAGATGTTACTTGTAGCTGATGATGCATTACATCAAGAAAACACCACACAAGAAGCCATTAGCAAGATAGATAAAAGACCCTATATAGACAGTATTCTTTCTTTACGGAAAAATTTTGAAACAAATGGTGTACTTTTGCTTAATACGGCTTTGGTATTTACAGATAAAAGTGCATCCAAAGGGCATATCAAAGCATGGCGACCCTTTATGACTCAACTTTTAGACGGCTTACAAGATAAAGATATTACGCTTATACTTTTTGGCACACAAGCCAAAGACCTAGCTAAACATCTCCCTCTCAAAGAATTTAAGACAATAAAACTAGAACATCCCTACAATCAAAGCTTTATTAGCAACAAAGAAGCATTAAAATTGTTTGGAAAGATGAATTTACTAGAAAACTAAAGTTTTTTTTGTTATAATTGCACTCCAAATATCGCTTCTTACATAGAATAAGCACTCATAGCTCAGCTGGATAGAGCATCGGTTTGCGGTACCGAAGGTCTCAGGTTCGAATCCTGATGGGTGTACCACCTTAACCCCCCTTATTTACTTACTTTCATATTTTAATTAGTTTACCCATAAATTTTTTTGATACTCTCCAGTTAAAAACTGCTCTTTTGTATCTTCTATCAAAAGTTTAATAGCTCCATTTTCTAAACCTTGCATTTCTAAGGCTGATGTATCTTGCACCAAAGAAACAATATAAATAGCTTTTTTTCTTGCTCTTATATCTCTAAGCGTATGTATATCAATAATCTCATTTCCTGCAAAGTCTAAGCCTAAAATATTTGTTATTTTTTCAAGGGTACTAAGTTTCACATCTTCACCTGAAAAAAACCTACTCACGGTTCTATTACCAAGATGTGAAAGTTTAGAAATATTATCAAGTGTCATTCCCATTATGCCATAAATGGCTAAAAAATCAAAATAAATACAAAAATAATGTGATTAACTCTTGTATGATAGAGATTTTCCCCTTTGATAAGTACCTATTCTAAATTAAACAATAAAATATAAAGTTCATTGAAAACGATAGCTTTCACATCGTCAAAGGTTAAAATTATGGTTTAATTCAGTAATACTACTTACCTATGACGACTCTCTTTTGAAAATAGATCTTCATTCCATAGTTTATTATTGGCATTTAGGGGTATTATAGGAGGATACAGATTTATAGGTTACTAAGTTTTTTACGGCACTTTCTAAAACTAATGTAAGCCCCTAGAACACGACTATATAGGAATATATATTCAACTACTTTGAGATTCATGACCTATATTTTATCCCTTACCCACAGGCTATCTCATTGCCTACAGGGATAATATCTACTTTGACTGATTTAAATCGTGCTGTCCAGATAAGCTCATCGGCTTCATCTCCAAAGACTGCGTTGATGCGACTTTTCGCATGGTGGAAGGTACAAAATAGGGTTTTTTTCTTGACTTTGTCTGTGTATTTTACACTAAGTGCTTCACTCTCACCATACTCACTTTTTAGTATTACTTTTGAACCCAATTTATCTTCATCTCCTAGTGGGGCTAGGAGTACATCTTCATCATGTTTTTTTAGAAGGGATGCTGTTTGTTTGGTCTGAGCAGCGTTGTTGTAGTGTGCTATGGTGCGTCCTGTGGTGAGGTAATAGCCATTGAGGCTATCATCAAATAGGTTTTTATCTAAGATTTGTTGTACCATGCCACGGGGTTGATACTGTTTATAGACATATTTCCCAAGCCCATCCTCTGTACGGAAGTCTAATAGATGCAAGATAGGGGTGTCTTCATGGTAGATAGGCCATTGCATACCACGTTTTCTGTGACGTGCTAGTCTATAGTAGTCTGCACCTGAAAAACGTCTAGGCGCGACTTCTCTTACTTCGTTCCATACATCTTCGCTTGTTTTAAAGTGAAAATTCTTACCATCTCCGAGCTTGTTCGCCATGTGTGTAAGCACTTCCCAATCATCGGGCAAATCAGTCTGCACAAGAGGCTGAGAAAGATGTAGCCTTCTCATGGCATTGACATAAACCCCTGTCTTTTCGTAGGCTGACTTGACACCGATAATAATATCTGCTTTTTTGGTCACATCGGTCATAAATAGCTCTTGTACCATACAAAATTCTAGCCTATCCATCGCCTTGTCTATCTTGTTGATATTGGGGTGGATATGGGTGATGTCTTCTCCCATATTGAGCAACGCTTTAATGCGACCATCTAGCATGGCATCGATGAGCTGAGGGGTCATAAGACCAATCTCTTTTGGTTCTTGATAGTCTGGTGCGAAGTAGGGAAGACATCCCATATCACAAGCACCTTGAACGTTGTTTTGTCCACGTAGGGGCATGAGTCCTGCTCCTGTTTTGCCTACATTACCAGTCATGAGTGCCAAATGTGTAATTGCCATGACAGCATAAGAGCCATCAAGATGTTGAGTGATGCCTAGACCCCAAAATATCATCGATTTTTTGACGGCATATTCTCTAGCGATATTGGGTACCATTTTAGCTAGGTATTCATAGCCCTCTATATCTTTGAAGAAATCAGGGTTTGCATAAGGGTCATTGAGGATTTTCTCTTTAAATGCATCAAATCCCTTGGTACGATTGTCAATAAATCCTTGGGAATATAACTCTTCATCTATAATGACATACGCCATCATATTGAGTACCAAAAGATTGGATTCAAAAGGAATGACACAATTATACTTGGCAAGTTTCGCCATCTTGGTCTCTCGTACATCAATCACGGCTAGATTATTGTGTTTACGTGCCATAGCCACCATACGGTTAGAGATGATAGGATGAGCCTCCATCGTGTTTGAGCCAATGACCATCATAAATTCTGTCTCATAGATGTCATTATACGGGTTTGTAGCTGCCCCCTCGCCCATGGTTGCTCTCATACCTTTGAGGCTTGGAGAGTGACAAACCCTTGCACAGTTATCTACATGAGGGGAGTCCATCGTCTCACGACAAAACTTTTGGAAGGCATAGGCAGACTCACAAGAAGTCCTCGCCCCACCGATAGCACAAAAGCTATCTCCTCCATAGGTCTCTTTTATCTCCTTTAGTTTCATAGAAGCGATACTTGTCGCTGTATCTATGTCACAAGTCATAAAATCATGGTCAAAACAATGAAGCTTAGAAGCAAAAATCTCCTTGATATGAGGGTTCTTATCCAAAAAGGTTTTACGAATACGTGGTTCACGCACACGGTCTTTGGAATCTACAAAGTCATAGCCATACTTACCTTTGATACAGAGATTACCCTCTGATACCACACCATCTTTTTGGGCATATATCTTTACAATTTTATTGTTCTCTACCACACCTGTAATGTCACAACCTACACCACAATAGGTACATACACTCTCTATCTCTTTACGTTCTGAATCTATTTTTTTTGTCATTTTTTTCCCTTACACAACTAATTAGGAGTAAATTTATCCTAATTAGGCTTAAAATAAAGTTTATTTAAACTAACTTGGTTATCATCAAGCAAATTATACCTAAAGGATTACAATGTTTACTATCAACGTAGCAAAAGAATGTGGATGTTTCAAAAAATCTGCTTATGAGAACAATATGGAGTTTGACAACAAAGATGATGCACTCATCCAAGCAAGGCTCATGGAGAGTCACATGAACCAAAAATTTTGTCAAAAACATATATTTTATACAGAAGAGATAGGTAACACATTTACTATCCACGTAGAAGAAAAACCCAAAGAATCCTCAGGTGGATGCTGTGGTGGGGGACACTGTTCTTAGGAACAGAAGTCTATTTTTTAATAGACTTTTGATAGTATTCTCTAGCTTTTTATTAGCTTACCAACGCTTTAGTACACGCTTATAGTCTATTCCACTGCTGAAGTAGTAGTTAGCTTTGGCTATCTCATAGTTATTGAGGGCTTGTCTATAGAGTGCTTTATTAAATGTCCTTTTGCTTAGGGCATCTAGGTATGTTATATTGTCTACTGTACCATTTTGATATTTTATTTTAACCAATTTATAGACACTCTCTCCCATCTCTACAGCACTTTTAAGTGAGTTGATTTTGAGTTGTTGAGTTATTAGTTTTTTCTTTGCCAAATTAAATGTACTCTTCTCTTGATTTTTAGCAAATATCACTCTCTCATTAGAAGCTAGTTTTGCTAGTTTTGCTACCTCTATTTGATGTTTTGTAGTGGTATCAAATAGTCTGTATGTCAATGAGATATTTAGCTGATTTTGAGTCTCGGGTAGATCCATTAGAAGCTTCTCATTGTAGTCACTATAGTTATATACATTTAAACTATCTTCTAATCTAACTTGGATATTTTTAGCTGACTCTACTATCTTGACATTCTCATCAAGGGCTTTTAGTGATAGGTTGAGTGACTCTATATGTTCACTATCTCGAAGAGTTAGATTTTTGACATTTGGTAAAACAGAGTCATCTATACTCTTTATCTTACGACCTGATAGTAATGAAAGAGTCTCTAAAAGCTCCTCTTTTTGATACTTTATCTCCTCTATAGTGTATTGGTTTGTCTCATACTCTGAGCGAAGCTTTAGCACCTCATCTATAGTTACCATTTTTATATCATACTTGGTCTTCATTCTTTGATATTGAGCCTTTAGTGTGATACCCTTCTCTTTGAAAACTTCTATACTATCTATAGCTGTTTTTGTCTGAAAAAATAGTGTCACAATCTGAAGTATAGTCTCTTTTTGGGTAGTGATAGTATCTAGTTTTGATGCTTGATACTCATAAGACTTTTGTCTCTTTATAGCACTACTTTTGCCTCCATCATATATATCTATACCCAATTTCAAAGAACCCATAAGCGTATCTTTGACCTGTATCGCTCTTGTATCTATATCTAGTCTGGAGTGACTTATGCCTGCACTTAGAGTGGGGTTATGTGTGTTCTCTACACTATTATATGCCTTCTCTTTAGCTCTGCTATCTATTACAGAAGCTTTTAGATTTTCGTTATTTTTAAGTGTGCTTTGTATAATCTCTTTGAGGCTTGAGGCATCTAGTGTAGATATTAGCAGAAGCACCAATATACTATTTTTATATAATCTCATCTGAATTATCCTTTATATCTATCTTTTTATCTTGTATAGTCAATACCTTATCACAAAATGGCAGTAGTCTATCATCGTGAGTAACCATTATGATAGTCACATTATGCTCTCTTGTAATTCGTTTGAGCATCTTTACTACGCTTATAGCTCTCTCTTTGTCCAATGCAGCTGTCGGCTCATCGGCTAGTATAATATCAGGGTTGTTTGCCAATGCCCTTGCTATTGCTATCCTTTGGTTTTGACCACCACTAAGCTCACTAGGCATACTGTGCATCTTGTCACTCATATCAAGATAATCCATTATCTCAGCAACTCTAGGCTTTACCACCTTTGGACTCTCTCGATTCTCATAAGGCAGTAGAGTGATATTCTCTTCTATATTCAAAAATGGTATAAGGTAGTGGGCTTGAAATATAAAGCCTATCTTTGTTCGTCTAAGCTTTCTATCATCTTTGACAAGCCATTTGTTATCATATACTACCTCATCACCTATGGTTATCTTGCCACTTGTAGGCTCTAGTACACAACCCAACATCATCAACAGAGTAGTTTTACCACTACCACTAGGTGCTACAAGCCCCACAAATTCGCCCTTGGTCAAAGTAAACTCTGCACCATCAATGACAGTTATCTCACTATCTCCTTGACCAAACTTCTTGACTAAATTCTCTATCTTCATAGATATATCTCTGCTCATCTGCTCTCCTAACCTGCTATTGCTTGTGCTGGGTCTGTTTTGATTACTTTATATATACCAAATAAAGAGGCAAATATTGAAGATATAAGTATAATTATAAATAGTGTAAAGGCATCACTTGTAAGCAGTAGTACTCTCTTGGGAAATCCACCACTTATCAAAGAGGCAAAAATATTACCCGATATAAATGCCAATATACCCAAAACTACTGTCTCTTGTATAATCATCTTAGATATGGTAAAATTTGGGATACCAATTAATTTAAGTATAGAAATCTCTTTTATCTTCTCTAGTGTCATGGTGTAGATAATAAGTGCTATAATAATCACAGATACTATGATAAGTATTACCGTAAACATACCAATCTGTTTTGATGATTTTTTGATAACCTTTTGAAGAAGTAAATCCTTCTGCTCTTGCTTCGTAAATACCTTTTTGTGTGTACTCTGTTCTATATTAACTGCCACTTTTTTGGGGTTATATCCATCTTTAGTTTTACCTATAATAGCATTTACCAAATGAGGGTTACTCCCCTTGATACCTCTATTCTCATCACTTCTTATCCGTTCATTGGTATATGTAAACTGTAATACTCCAGCGTCTTTTAGGCTTGTGTAGATGAGGTAATCCCCACCATTAGATACTGTATCTCTAGTGATACCTACTACCTTAAACCTATCTCGTCCTAGTTGAATATACTCTCCTAGCTTATAGTTGGTCTTTTTGGATACTACTATCTCGTAGTGCTGTTTTTGTAGTACTCTACCTTCTATAAGTTTAGCCTTATCTATCACCTCTATCTCTCCAAAAGGGTCATACCCAACAAGCATCACTTTAAAGTCACCATATCTGTTTTCCATCTGAAAAGTTTGAAATGTGATAGCACCTGCATACTCTATCCCCTCTTGATATGATATTTGATTTTTAAGGTCTTCGTGTATTTTAGAAGTTTGAGCAAAAGGACCTAATGTATCTTGTTGGACTACCCAAATATCGGCTTTAATATCATCTACTAAAACTTTAGCATCAAAGACCATACCTCTATATACACCTATCATAATGATTACAATACCTAACAACACTCCCACACTTATAGCAGTTATTAAAAACTTACTTAGTGAGTGGGTAATATCCTTGAACGCTAAATTAATCATAATATATTTTCATACCATCACGAAGAGATTTTTTATTTGGGTTTGGTATGACCAATCTATCTATTATATTTATATCTTTTGTAGCTACACTATGGTCTGAATATGCCAATACTTTAATTGGTTTAAAATGAATTATATTTTCATCTACTATCCAAACACCCTCCTGCTCTTTATAGATAGTAACAGCTTGAGTTGGAACTTTTATAATATCTTTAAGCTCCTTTATATCTATATCTACAATAGCTTGTTCTTCAAGATAAAATGGTATTGGAAGATTATCGAAGCTCACATCTATCTCTCTCTCGTTGGTTACACTATTATTAATTGGCTTAATATTAGATACTACACCTTTATACTCTTTTGATGATGAACGAAGTTTAATAGAGGCTCTATCTCCTACTTTGACATTGCCACTTATTCTAGTATCAATATGTGTCTTTATCCAAACATCTTGTGGACTAACAATCTCTATAAGAGTTTGGTTTGGATTGATGATAGCGTAGTTAGAGATAAGCTTTTTAGTCACATATCCATCAAGAGGAGATTTAATCGTATATCTTGACAATCTCTCTTTCAGCCCTTTTAGACTAGCATTTATCTGTGCCACTTGATTATATAGAGAGTCTATCTTTGATGAGAGACTCGCTACTTGAAGTTTAGCCACATTGGTATCTGTTTTAAACTTAGCAAAATCTAGTTCAGATATAGCACTCTTTTTGAATAGTTTACTATTTTTCTTGAGTATCTCATCTTGGTAGCTATATTGAGCCTTAGCACTCTGCTTATCAATATTAAGAGATTTTATATCATTTTTTAATTTTTTAATTGTAGCTTCAAGCTCTAGTGCCTTCTCCTCCAAATCTACATAATCTATCTTGGCAACAAGGTCACCATTTTTGATAAACTCTCCCTCTTCTATCTTAAAGTCTAAAACCTTACCACCATAAATAGAACCAATTTTATACAAATCTTTACTACCCACATTACCCACACCATTTACCGTAATAGACATATTACCCTTAGAGGGGAGTATTGTCTCAAATGTATGTTTAGGTATATATACTTTTTGGTAAAAACCAAATCCAACAATAGCCAATATAGCTATATAGATAAAATATTTTTTCATCTTAACCCCTCATTTTAATATGGTACATTATACTGATCTATTGTTAGATATCTTCTCTACATGTTTTCTATACTGTTTTTGGTATTTTTCATCAGGTATAGTACCATCTTTATTATATAGCGCGAACTGTACTACACCTTTGGAGTCTCTAAGGTTATCTACTGATATTTTGAGAGTAAATCCCTTTGCTGTAGATAGAGTAGGGAGTAATACTAGCAGAAGAGAGATATAAATAATAGAAGTCAATATTGTTTTTTTCATAATCTATCCTTAGTAGTTTAATAGATGTATTATATTGACTCAATGTGAATTGAATGTAAATTTGGAGTATTATTTTGAAATAAGCATAAAAGGCTACTTAAAATTCCCAAAAACAAGTGGGGCTTTTAAGTCTAGTTTTTTTACTTCACTCATGACGGCTTGGAGGTCGTCTATCTTTTTGCCTGATACACGTACTTCATCACCTTGGATAGAGGGAGTGACTTTGATTTTCATGGCTTTGATGGCTTTGACTATCTCTTTGGCTTCATCTTTTTCAATGCTATCTATTATCTTATAAATTATTTTTTTATTGCCCCCAGAGATACCTTCTGATTTTACTTCTTCTAGGGATTTTCCTGCGATATTTCGTTTGATAAGTTTAGAGATAAGAATATCTTTGAGTGCATCTATCTTATCTTCACTTGATGAGTTCAATGAGATAACTTTTCCTGCTTCATTAAGGCTAATCTCTGCAACAACACCTTTGAAGTCAAAACGTGTTTTAATTTCTTTTTGTGCCATGATAACAGCATTTTTCATTTCCATCATATCGAGCTTTGCTGTAATATCAAAATAGTGGTCTTTTGCCATGTGTTTTCCTTGTGTCTATGTTTTATTTATAGCTACAATCATATCTAAATTTAACCAATAATCTATAGGATAAGAGATGAGATAGATAATTTAGAGTGGTGTTAAATTGTCAATTATAATTTTCTCTTGAAGTCTCGTAGTGGGATTATGTTATAATTTCTTCTTTAAAAAGGAGTTTTAAATGTTAGCGATTAAAATTGACAATCCTATTGTGGAAAATTATTTTAGAGATTCTCTAACGATAGAGAAAGTATTGGAATATATTGCCTTGAATAAAATTTCTATTGATACTGAAACAGATATAAATGATACATTAGTATTAGCGTTAGAAGATATTATGCTATTAGTGAGTGGAAAGAAAGAAGAAGTTAAGGCAAGAGATTTTTTAAATGGCTTATGAAGTTATTGCTATTGATGGTTTTCAAAAAGATATAAAAAAATTATTCAAAAAATATAAACATATAAAGCAAGATATTTTAATACTTATTGAAAGTCTTGAAAGAGATTATTCTATTGGTATTCACTTAGGAGATAATCTTTATAAAATAAGAGTTAAAAATAGTGATATTGGTGGTAAAAGTGGTGGGTATAGGGTTATTTATTACAGTAAATTAGCCAATAATAAAATTTATTTGATGACGATATATTCTAAAAAACAACAAGAGAGTATTGATGTTTCTAAATTGAAACCTTTACTTGATGAGATAAATATTCTTAATACAAAAAGTAGTTTTAATAATGGATAATTTTTTTGGTGGAATGATAGAAACAGAAGTGGGACTTAATGAAGAACGAAGAAAGATAAAATCGTTAATTGATAGAAAAGCAGAGGCAGAAAATCCTAATGCTTTGGAATATTGTAATGAAGTTTCTTTAATTATTAAGCAATTTAATTCTTTTATTGATGGAAATCTCGACTTAAATTCTGGAATGATTAAAAGAAACTTAGCATATCTTGTCGCACAATTTACGATTACATTAGATATGCCTTTACCTAAAGATACTAAAATAGCGAGAGCTGTAAAATTTGACGAATCTGAATGGAATACAAAACCTTACTATGAAGATGTAAGTAGATTGTCTTATATTCCAAAAGATTCAAAAGTCATACCTAAAATAGGTAGATTAAATGTACATAATAAAGCTATGTATTATGCTTGTTTAATACAAAATGATAATGATATTAATGTCGTTTTATCAGAAGTTAAAGTCTTAGAAAATGAAATTGTAAATATTTTAGAATCTACGATTAAGGAAACATTTTCTGTTCGATATATTGGTGTGTATGATTATTTTAGACGAGGAGTAAATCCATCATTTAATGTTCATTGTCTATACAAGGAAACATACAATTATTTAAAAGATAGGTTTGATAAGTATTTGTTTACTGCTCATGGATTATGTGATAGTTTCTTCTCAGATATTTTACGAAGAAAATCTAGCCCTAGACTTTATGAAGTCACTTCTGTGTTAGCTTCTTTCTTTTTAGACGATGAGCATGTAGATGGATTATTGTATTTATCTGTTCAAGCAGAAGGTTCACCTGTGTTGGTAATCAAGCCTTCGTCTATTGATACTAAAGTTATACATAATAGGGCAGAGTCTTTAAAAGTCAAGAAATGTTTTGGATATGCTATTTATTATGCTGAAACACTTTATAGAGGAACAATCATAAATGACAAAATAGAATGGAAAACAAGTTAAAAGGAAATAAAATGACCCTAAAAAAAATCCACCAAACCCTAGACAAAATAAGCCCCTTCAACTTCCAAGAAAAATGGGATAATTCAGGCTTGATTGTGGGTGATATGAATAGAGAGGTATCGCAGATTGTGCTTTCGCTTGATGTGGATTTTGAGATGATAGAAGAATCTAAAGAAAATACGCTTTTTATTGTGCATCACCCTTTGATATTTGGGAAGCTTATGCAGATAGATTTTGCTAAGTATCCGTCTAATTTGATAGAGAAGATGATACTTAAAGGGCAGTCACTAATTGCAATGCATACGAATTTTGATAAGACGCATTTGAATAATTATGTGTTTGAGAAAGTTTTGGGCTTTAAGATAGAGAGTCAAAATGATTTTCTTTGTGTGGCTAAGGTGGAGTATACTTATAAAGAATTATTAAAGCATTTAAAAGAGAAGTTTAATCTACCTACGCTCAAAGTGGTGGGTAAAAAAGAGAAGATTACATCTATTGCTTTGTGTACGGGGGCTGGGGCTTCTTTGATTGATGAAATTGAGGCTGATTGCTTTTTGACTGGGGATATAAAATACCATGATGCGATGAAGGCTTTGAGTGAAGATTTGATGATGGTGGATATTGGGCATTACGAATCTGAGAGGTTTTTTGCTGAGATACTTTTGGATGAATTGAAAGTTTTACCTATTTTGGCTATAATTGCACATTCTAAAAATCCATTTCATACAGAGATAGATTCTTAAGCTTTTATAAGAAGCATAAAATACCCTTAACACGTAAAGGACAAAGATTGAACAAACACTTAACTGAGCTTATAGAGCTCTCACAAAATGACAAAGCTATTGACTCGTATACCCCAGAATTGGAAGCCGCTGATAAAAAAGTAGCAAAAATTCAAAAAAAGCTTGATATGGCACAAAGTGAATTGGATGTATTGACAAGAGATATTGCCAATAATGAAGCACAAGTGGTAACTTTTGAAGAGCAATTGACACTTTTGCATGAGCAACTTACTTTAAATACTAAAAAGCTTAAAGAGATTTCAACTGAAAAAGAGATGAAAGCACTGGCTTTAGAAGAAGAGATTGCTAAAGAGAAGATGACTTTTGCCAATGACGAGATAGACAGACTTCAAAAAATCAATACAACGAAGAAAGAATTACTTGAAGCATCTACTGAAAAAGTAACCGTTTTATCGGCTGAACATCTTTCTATCAATGAAGTGGTCAATGTAGAGAAAAAAGAGATTGATAAAATTAAGGGAACGCTGTTTGTAAAAAGAGAAGAGCTAAGCCGTAATATTGAGCAAAAAGTATTGGCATTTTATGAAAAAATCCGTATTTGGGCAGGAAATACAGCCGTGGTTGCTGTCAAAAAACAAGCGTGTTACGGATGTTATATGAAACTCAATGATAAAACGTATGCAGAGATTATTAGAGCAGATGAAATTATCAACTGTCCTCACTGTGGACGTATTTTATATTTAGAACCAGTGACAGCTGAAGCATAAAGTGTAGTATTATGGAGAAAATATTCTTTTTTCTCTATAGCTTTATTGCTTTTTTACTCCATTTTCTATCCCTACCTTTTTTAGTTTTTTACTCTTTTAAGCCTAAATACAAAGTCTCCCTTCCTGCTCGATTTTTTTTATGGCATAATAGACCTTTGGCAAGGGATGGTATCTGTTTTCACTCTTGTAGTTTTGGAGAAGCAAAAGCGATTAAACCTTTGGTCGATAGATTGCCTCATGAGATATTACGTATGACAACCACGACACATACAGGGTTTGAAGTGATTTCTAGCTATACTAAGCAGAGTCGTTACTTACCTTTTGAATCGCTTTTACTTTTTTGGATGAGACGACAAAAGGTTCTGATTGTGATGGAAGCAGAGTTTTGGTATCTCCTTTTTGCTTTGACACAAAAAAAGGGTGGAAAGACGTTGCTTATCAATGCACGGATGTCAGAACGTTCTTTTCCTAAGTATCAGCGTATAGGATGGCTTTATCGTTATATTTTTGCCCATATCGATGAAGTGTATGCACAAACAGCACTGGATAAAGAGCGTTTAGAGTCTTTGGGTGCTAAAAATGTAGTAGTCACAGGGAATATTAAGCTTTTTGAACTGCCTAAAATCACTAGAGAAGTGCAGAAGCCTTCTGGATTGTTGGTTTGTGGAGCGAGTACACATGAGGGAGAAGAGGTATTGATTTTGGATGCTTTTTTGGATTTTAAAAAAGAGCATATAGACGCCAAACTGATACTTGTGCCTCGTCATCCAGAGCGTTTTGATACAGTGGCGATGATGGTTCGTAAAAGTATCAAAGATACGACACTTCGTACCCATCGCTATCAAGAGCGTAAAGATTTTGATAGTGATATTATAGTGCTTGATATGTTGGGTGAATTGGTCAATATCTATGCAATCTCAGATATTGTGGTCTTGGGTGGGGCATTTGAGCCTATCGGAGGACATAATGCTGCTGAGGCTGCACAGTTTGGGTGTAAGATACTGTCGGGTAAGCACTATTTCAATCAAAAAGATATTTTTGATGCGATAGAGGGTATTGCCATCGTTGAAGCATCAAACCTTTCTCGTAGGCTCTCTCAATATGGATTATTGAAGCCTACACGGATAAAAACAAAGAGTGACATCTCTCCTATTTTGGAAAGTATAGAACGTACTTTGTCAGACAAAAAAATAAAATAAATAGTATATGGATAAAAAATGGCTACAGATAAAGCATACAAAGTATTGGCACAACAAAAAGAGATTTCTAACAAGAAAGCAAAAGAACTCATCGACAGAGGCATTGTTTTTGTAGAAGATAAAAAAGTAAAGATAGCAAGGGCTGAGATACATACCGAAACAGTGTTTCGTGTGGAGTATCCTGCAAAGATAGAGATACTCTATCAAGATGATGATATTATCGCTATTAACAAACCAGCTCAAGTAGATAGCTATGAAATTCAAGATGCCATAGATGGTGCAGAGTTACTTCATAGGCTTGATAGAGATACCTCAGGTGTATTGCTGTTGGGTAAAAATAGACCCTTCATAGAAAAAGCTATCAAAGAGTTTAAGGCTCGTAGAGTAGAGAAGCATTATGTGGCATGGATAGAAGGTGTACTGTATGAAAAAGTCGTGATAGATGAGCCTATCTTTACTATCAAAAAAGGCAAAGCATTTTCTATGGTAGACAAAATAAGAGGTAAAAAAGCCCATACAATAGTATCTCCAGAAGAACTACAAGGGAAAAAGTCAAAAGTAAATATCGAGATAACCACAGGACGTACACATCAAATACGTGTACATTTAGCACATATAGGGCATCCTATCGTAGGAGATGAGCAGTACGGAAGCCGTACACAGGTCAAACGTGTACTTTTGCATTCACTCAAGATGAAGATACTTGATTATGAATTTAATGCAAGAGAACCAAAAGAGATTTTGCAGTATAAGTAATAAGCTATTTAAGCCCAAGTTAGATAAAATCACGATAATAAATAGAATATGATAGAGGATAATTATGTTAGATACGTTAACAGACAGTTTTAAAAATGCTATAGGTAAGATTCGTTTTCATGATGATGATAAGG
>JAMOTK010000011.1 GCA_027062365.1 Sulfurovum sp. | reverse complement strand
TTGCTTAATTATTAATTCTAATTCAGCCTCTTCGTCTTTGCTTAGTTTTACTTTAGTTATTGGTCTCATTCGGGTATTTTAGCATATCTTTAATATATTATTGATTTATTTAGTTTTGGGACTTATCTATTCTAAACTTAAAATAAAATTTCACCATAGGGGACATTATAGCATATAGATTTTACAGATGAAGAGGTTATGATTTTTCATAAGCTTATTAGCGATAATATCAAAAGAATTAGAAAAGAGAAAGGCATCACTCAATTGGATTTAGCTTTGACAATTGGTCATAAATCTATGAGTACCATTGGTAAGATTGAAGCAGGGTTAGAAAATAAGCATTATAATGTGGAACAACTTTATAAAATAGCTAAGGCTTTAGAGGTTGATATTTCTGAATTCTTTTTGTAGGTCGGAGTGTCCTCACTTCGACAAATATTTATCATGATATTAAATTTATGTCGGAGTCGGAGACTGCCGACCTACGCATCAATTACTTCCCAAACACCCTCTCAAATATCCCATCCACATTCTTAGTATAATAATCAAAATTAAAACACTCTCTAATCTGCTTCTCACTCAAAGACTCTCTTAATTCTTCATCGCCTAAAAGGTGCAATAGATAAAGTGATTCGCCTTTTTTGTTTGTTGTGCCTTCTCCTGCTTGGATTTTTTCCCATACTTTCATGGCGTTTCTTTTGTGTGGCATGGCTGATGAGCCTTTTTGACCTTTGGCGAAAAATTCTTCTGCTTCATATACTTCTGTTCTTTGTAAGGGAAGAAGAGTTTAATCTTTTTTGTCATTTAACTAATTCCCATAAATCATCAAAATACATATTATCATGTTGATTTATATAATATTTAACATCTTCAATCTTCTCTTTTGTCTCTTCTTCTGTATAAATCTTAGAAAATAAAAATAAATAGTTCTCTAAATGCGTATATATTTTGTCATAATAAATTTCTGGTCCATCGCCATAATCATTAAGATAAGTGACATAGCCATCAAAAGCAATCCATTCCATTTCACACAATGTTTTATCACTTACTTTAGCTTTTTTAGCTTTGCTTATCACAGTATTTACTTTTCTTACTTCTATATCTTTAGGCATACCTCTTGGCGTAGCACTTTCTGAAGCTTTAGAAATTTGTTTAATATAAATTTCTTCCCCCTCGCCAACAAGACGAATACTCAAAAATTCTTTCATATCTTTTGAAAACTCATAAATCTCTTTAAACATCATCTCTTGTTCTTTGATTGAAAGTGTAAAAAAAGATTTTTTAATACTTGTGTAAGTTGCGATAGTTAATTCCTTTTTATCTAATTATTGAGAGTGAAAAAAGTATAACATATCTTTTAAGTTTTTCAAAATGTTTTAATCTTTCAGGTTTGCCTATACCCATTCGTGGTTCTACCATCATCTCTCTTGTCATATCAAAAGCTTTGATATAAGAGGTCTTATCATTTCTTCTAAACCAATTAAGGTCATCATTCGCATTCTTTAGAATATTAATCTTGTATGTCATTAAATACTTCTAAGACTGAGTAACTAGTAGAGAGTCTATCATTATCTCTATCGTTATATGACTCCAAAAGTGCCGATAAAGATTTTTTATCATTCAAGAGTCTTAAAGTCTCTTGCATACTATTATATTCATCTTGTGAGAGCATAATAACAGCTCCCTTTGAAGTAGAAATAGAGACCTCTTCATGAGATTCTAACGTATCATAAAGCATACTTGATAAATTATTATTCATATTTTCTAAGGTTGTATGTAACATCTTTATAATCCTTTTTTAGAGATATTATAGCAAAGTTTGTCTTTTCTGAATAGAGTTTTTAAGTATGTGGGGGTTTTGGGGGTTGGGTGAAAAGGGGGCTTTGGGTTTAGGGTGAATTTACCCTATGAAAAAAGGAGTCTTAAAATTCAAGATTCTTTTAGCTATAATCCCTCTGTATAATTAATAATGTTTGTAAGGGTACTTCGGTACTCGGTGGGTGGGGCTTGGGCAGCTCAAGAGAAAGGATAGCGTATGCATATTCTAGTCATTATTATACTACTAATTATTCTCACTACAAAGTGCTGCTAATCCCAAGGTAGTGGCACAAGAGAGGTTACAACTCTCTTGTGCTTGTGCAAAATTATAGCATATCTTTTTTGTTTTTTACACTTACTAATTACATGTACCACTTACAGCATCTTGTAAAGATGTCCAACTTTGAAAATTACCGTTATGATATCTTTGGGAAGTTCTATAATAAAATATAGATACTTGACTTCCATTATTACACCTAATTTCATATTGAACTGTATTACTATCTGTGCTTTTTTGCCATATCACTTCTGCACCATAAGCAGATATACTAAATAAAGCTATTGCATATATGCATAAAATCATTTTCTTCATAAAAACCCTTTAAAAACAAAATTACCACCCATATATTCACTATAGGGAATGGTTTAAATATTCTATCTATTCTAAACTTAAAAGAAAGTTTCACCATAGGGAATATTATTTGAAGCATATAGATTTTACAGATGCAGAGGTTGTGATTTTTCATAAGCTCATTAGCGATAACATCAAAAGAATTAGAAAAGAGAAAGGCATCACTCAATTAGATTTGGCTTTGACAATTGGTCATAAATCTATGAGTACCATTGGTAAAATTGAAGCAGGGTTAGAAAACAAGCATTATAATGTGGAACAGCTTTATAAAATAGCCAAGGCTTTAGAGGTTGATATTTGTGAATTCTTTTTGTAGGGTGCTGTTTTCAACGCACCACATATTTGTATAAAGAAAAAATTGTATTTGTTATTTGAAGTAAAGGTGCGTTGAAAACAGCACCCTACCCGTCAATTACTTCCCAAACACCCTCTTAAATATCCCATCCACATTCTTAGTATAATAATCAAAATTAAAACACTCTCTAATCTGCTTTTCGCTCAAAGATTCTCTCAATTCTTCATCGGCTAATAAATGCAATAGATAAAGTGATTCACCTTTTTTATTCGTCGTACCTTCTCCTGCTTGGATTTTTTCCCATACTTTCATGGCATTTCTTTGGACTATTCTATAGGCATCTTCTCTGCTTACGCCTTTGAGTGGGAGTTCTAATAGGACGCGTTGAGAGAATACCAATCCACCTGTGAGATTTAGGTTTTTCATCATATTTTCAGGCATTACAGTAAGGTTGGCGATGACATTGTTCATTCGGTGTAGCATAAAGTCTGTGGTGATGAATGCGTCGGGTAGCCAAAATCGCTCCGTTGAGGAGTGTGAGATGTCTCTTTCGTGCCATAATGCTACATTTTCCATCGCAGGGGTGACGCAGGTTCTGATGATACGCGCTAAGCCTGTGATGTTTTCTGTGAGGATTGGGTTTCTTTTGTGTGGCATGGCTGATGAGCCTTTCTGACCTTTGGCGAAAAATTCTTCTGCTTCATAGACTTCTGTTCTTTGTAAATGTCTGACTTGTACGGCAAACTTTTCTATACTTGAAGCCATCAATGCCAAAGTCGTTGCAAGTCTTGCGTATCTGTCACGGTGTACGACTTGGTTTGAACAAGGTTCTGCTTTGAGTCCTAGCTCTTTCATGGCGTATTCTTCTAGCTTTAGTGGTGCGTGGGCGAAGTTCCCCATTGCTCCAGAAATTTGACCTACTGCGATGACTTTTCTTGTTTGTTTTAGGTTTTTGAGGTGTCTAGCCATCTCGTCATACCACACAGCAAGAGTAAGACCAAAAGTAATTGGCTCTCCGTGGATACCGTGGCTTCTTCCTACCATGAGTGTCATTTTATGCTCTTTGGCTCTTTTTTTGATAGACTTCATGAGCATTTTGACATCTTTAATCACGATGTCTAAAGAGTCTCTCATTTGAAGTGCTACACCAGTATCAACGGCATCCGAGCTTGTCATACCATAATGAAACCATCTTGACTCTTCGCCAAGGCTTTCGCTTACTGATGTTGTAAAAGCTATGAGGTCGTGTCTTGTGATGGCTTCAATCTCTTCTATTCTTTCTACTGAAAAAGAGGCATTTTTGACGATTTTATCGGCATCTTCTTGAGGAATTTTCCCAAGCTTTGCCCATGCTTTTACAGCCGATTTTTCTACTTTGAGCCATGCGTCATATCTTGCCTCTTGCGTCCAGTGTTTGGTCATCTCTTCTCTTGCGTATCTTTCTACCATATTAATATCCTAATCTATAATTTATGCTAAAATTCTACCTAAATATCAGTTACAAAGGGGTTAGCCAAATGCCATTCGTTAAAGAGAAGTTTGTAGTAGCAGAAGAGATTATTGCGTTTTTGTATGTGATGCGTACGCTAGACTTTAGCCAAGGTCAAGCCCAACGGCATATTGCTAAGGGGCGTTTACTCATAGACGGTGTCTCTATGAAGTACACGGGAGAGAAGATACAAGGAGAGATAGAGATGGTCTTTTTTAGACCTAAAGGGAAAGGACTAAAGCCTACCTTTGAGAACAATCATTTTATGGTGTTTGAAAAGCCCTCTGGGGTATTGGTACATCCCAATACCATGTCTACCCCTTACTCGATGCTCGATGAAGTCAGAACCATCGCTGGGGACAATGCAAACTCTACCCATAGGATAGATATGGAAACCTCTGGACTTCTACTCTCCTCTAAGCACAAAAAAGCAGAGAGACACCTCAAAGGATTGTTTGAAAGTAGGGATATTAAGAAGTCTTATCTTGCATGGGTTGATGGCAAATTGACACAAGCCTTTTCTAGCCATGAAGCTATCAAGACAAATAAAGATGGCTACGAAACGACCAAACATAAAGTCTTTATCGCCGAAGATGGTAAGGCTTCTCATACAGATTTTGTGCCTTTGGAATATGATGAAAAGTTAGATGCCTCTTTGGTGGCATGTTATCCTCATACAGGGAGAACCCACCAGATTAGGGTGCATTTGTTTCACGTGAAACATCCTATTTTGGGTGACCCTATCTATGGAGCAACCTATCAAGCAAGTGATGATTACTTAGAAATGACACAGAGTAAAGAAGATAGATTGATACAACATGGGGCTTCACGATTGATGCTTCATGCTCAGAGTTTGGAGTTTGTGTATGGGAGTCGATTTCATATTGAAAGTAAAGAATATTTTAAAAGTCAAAAAAACTGTATCACCCCTAGAGAGCTAAGGGTGTTTAATGCCTAAAGAGCTATTGTTTCACGTGAAACAATAGCTTATTTTTCATCGTCAGAACGAGATTCATAGATAAACCACCCTAGCCCAATACCTGCTACTATACAGATGAAACCTACCATAAATAAATCTAATGTTGTCATACTGTTTCCCCCTCGGATTCTGATTCTTGTTCTCTAAGTTGTCCACAGGCTGCTGAAATATCTAAGCCTTTGGATTCTCTAATCGTACAATGTAATCCTCTTGTGGTTAGGTATTCTTGAAACTTCTGCATATCTTTGTCGCTTGGTCTTTTAAATTCTGTGCCTCCATACGGGTTAAAATAAATTAGATTTACTTTGGCTTTAATGCCATCTAACAAAGAGAGAAGCTTCTTCGCTGATGCCATATCATCATTCACATCTTTCATCACAAGGTACTCAAACATCACCCTCTTTCGTTCGTTGATAGGGAAGTTTTTCACAGCCGAAATAATAGATGCGATATTGTATGCTTTGTTGATAGGCATAAGCTTTTGGCGAAGCTCATCATCTACAGCATGAAGCGAAATCGCAAGATTAACCCCTAGTTCCATTTTGCCTAGACGTTCTATCTTGGCAGAGAGTCCAGAGGTAGAGATGGTCTGTCTATGTGTGGCAATTGCCATACCCTCTTCATCAGAAAATATCTTGACCGATTTGACAACTTCTGCTAAATTATCTAGTGGTTCACCCATACCCATATAGACAAGATTGACACGGCGATTGGCTGCGATGTCATTGTCTTTTTTGATAAGACGTACTTGTTCGACTATCTCCCCTGCTGTAAGATTACGCATGAATCCACCCTTGGCAGTAAGACAAAAAGCACACCCTACTTTGCATCCTACTTGTGATGATATACAAACGGTATATCGTTCTTGCTGTTTGACAGAGCCATCTTCATGATACTCTTTACCTCGCATCAATAGCAGTACGGTTTCTACGGTATGCCCATCATGGAGTTCATAAAGATATTTACGGCTTCCATCTTTGGAGTCTTGTACCATGAGTTGTTTCAAAGGGCGTACTGTATATTCCTCTTCTAGTTTATTTTTTATCTCTTTAGGAAGATTTTTCATCTCTTCAAAAGACATCGCATATTTATGATAAATCCAATGATAGACCTGTTTGGCTCTAAAGGGAGGATGTATCAATGTGGCTAATTCTGCTTTGCTTAAGTCTTGTATGATTTTTTT
>JAMOTK010000010.1 GCA_027062365.1 Sulfurovum sp. | reverse complement strand
TTCTCTCCTAAGCTTTCATCTACGGTAATATAGTTAGAAGAGTTTACGATTGTTTCACGTGAAACATCTTCTGCACTCGATACCATATTGTCTATAGGGGTATATGCCCCTGAGGTAAAAAAGCTATTTTCGATATTGGTTGCTGTCTTAGATTCGATAATATCATAAATCTTTTTTTCGCCATAACTTCCTGCCGTACCGACAAAAAATAAAAAATCTGGTTTTTGAGAAATACACAGTTTGGTCAAATGAATTGCCACATCGGTCATACCAATACCAATAGGTATGGCAAAGTCAAATTGTTCCTTTTCTCCTGCACAAATAAACATTAGAGCCTCACTGGTATATTTTGACTACGCAAATAGGCTTTGAGTTCTAAGATGTCAATCTCTTTGAAGTGAAAGATAGATGCTGCCAATGCTGCATCTGCCTGACCTAGAGTAAAGGCTTCTTCTATATGCTTCATCGTCCCTGCCCCACCACTAGCGATGATAGGAATATTCACAAGCTTTGCAATCTGTTTGTTGAGTCTATTGTCAAACCCTGCTTTGGTACCATCAGCATCCATAGAGGTGACTAGCAATTCACCTGCACCTCTATCGTACGCTTCTTTTGCCCATTCCAACGCATCCAATCCCGTATCGTTGCGTCCACCCTCGGTAAAGATGTTCCATTGGTTTGGAGACACCTCTTTGGCATCGATAGCAACAACGATACATTGTGATCCAAAACGCTTTGCCCCCTCTTCTATAAAAGAAGGTCTTTTGATAGCGGCTGAATTGATACTCACTTTATCACAACCAACATTGAGTAAATTATAAATATCTGTAAGTTCTCGTATCCCTCCTCCTACAGTCAAAGGGATAAACACTTCTTGTGCTACTTTCTTTACCACATCCACAATAGTATCTCTACCCTCGTGACTTGCTCCAATATCTAAAAAGGTAATCTCATCAGCACCCTCTTGATTGTAGCGTCTTGCGACTTCGACAGGGTCTCCTGCGTCACGTAAACCTACAAAGTTTACACCTTTTACCACACGCCCATTATTGACATCCAAACAAGGAATAATACGTTTTGCAAAATAATCCATTCTAATTCTCCATAATTCATGTTCTATTATGGTAGAATTATACAAAAGTTATGCTAAGCATAGCGTTTAATACAAAATATAAGGTAGATTATAGTATGATTATTGATAACTTAGCCGAATTTGCATCTAAAAGATTTGGTCAAAACTTTTTAAAAAATGATATGTACCTTCACAAAATCATCCAAGCGATGCCCAAAGACAACTTAAAGGTTGCCGAAATTGGACCTGGCTTAGGTGATTTAACCAAAGAGCTTGTAAAAGCTAGAAATGTCACAGCATTTGAGGTTGATAAAAGATTATGTGAGCATCTTAAAGCTGAATTTGAAGACTCCATCCACGAAGGAAGATTTGAATTACAGTGTGGAGATGTGCTTGAGCGTTGGAAGACAGGAAGCTTACTAAATGAGCCTTATCATTTAGTGGCGAACCTGCCTTATTATATTGCGACCAATATTATATTAAAAGCGTTTAAAGATGAGCATTGCCAATCTATATTGGTAATGGTTCAAAAAGAAGTTGCCGTTAAATTTTCTGCATTAACAAGACAAAAAGAGTTTTCTTCTCTTTCTGTCTTGGCTCAAAGTGTAGGAAAAGCCACACTCTGTTTTGAGGTTGAGCCTGAAGCATTTGTCCCTGCACCTAACGTCACTTCTGCTGTACTTTTAATAGAGAAAAATCAGTCACGCGATGACGAGAAGTTTGAAGCTTTTTTAAAGATTGCATTTTCGCAACCACGAAAGAAGCTTTCAAAAAACCTCTCTTCTGCTTTTTCTAAAAATATAGTCAATGAACTTTTTACTACTTTAGGTTTGGATACAAATCTACGACCTCATGAAGCTGAGACATCTATCTATCATCATATATACAATGAACTAAAGGATAATTTAGATGAACGAAAACAACCAAAACGGGAACTCTCAAAATCGCGAAGAAAAAACGCCATCAACGAACGCACCAAGAGAGAGAAGACCTAATCCACATAGACAAAATAATAACAATACACAAAGCAGACCACAACCACAAGGCGAAAATACAAATCGCCCCAACCCAAACAGAAAGCCTAACCCAAATAGGAAACCAAGTACCTCCCAAGATATTAATGGCAATATCCATGACAAACCTACACCTAATGGGAATAAACATGTAAACCCTAAATCAGACAACAGACGACCTGATACGAGAAAACCTGACCATAGAAAACCTGACAATAGAAAGCCTGAGAATAAAAACCCAGACAACAGGACAGCCAATACAGCCCCTAAAAAGCCTAACCCTGCCAACAAAGCAGGAAATAAGCCTAGCCATAAGCCCAACCATAAACCAAACAACCAAAATAGAAATGGTGGAAACAACAAAAATAGAGGAAGACGTAAAAACGTTACCACGGTTAATGATACCATGAGAGCCTCTATAGAAAAAAATGCCCAAGTAAAAGATGCTATCATGAACCCTTGGAAAGAGATTGATATGTCTGCCAAAGGGAAGATACGATTTACGCCGCTAGGTGGTCTTGGTGAGATTGGTGGAAACATGGCTGTCTTAGAGACGGAGACTACGGCAATCATTATTGATGTGGGTATGTCTTTTCCTGATGAGACCATGCATGGTGTAGATATTTTAGTACCTGATTTTTCTTACTTACACACACTGAAAAAAGAAAAAGATGTCTATGTTATCATTACCCATGGTCACGAAGACCACATTGGTGCGATGCCTTACCTCTTTAAAGAGTTACAGTTTCCTATCTATGCGACACCTCTAGCCCTTGCTATGATAGAAAATAAATTTAATGAACATGGTTTGAGCCAATATACCAAAAATTTCAATTTTGTAACGATTAGAGAACAGTATCAAATTGGAGATATGCTCATAGAGTGGATGCACAATACCCACTCTATCATTGATGCCTGTTCTTTGGCTATCGAGACACCAGCTGGGACTATCATCCATACAGCTGACTTCAAAATAGACCATACCCCTGTAGATAATTATACAATGGATTTACGCCGTTATGCACATTATGGAGAAAAAGGTGTACTTTGTCTCTTCTCTGATTCTACCAATTCACATAACCCAGGCTACACCAAAAGTGAAACCGTTGTAGGAAAAACATTTGATACACTCTTTACCCTTGCTAAAGGAAGGGTCATTATGTCTACATTCTCTTCTAATGTGCATCGTATTTATCAAGCGATGGAGAGAGGTGTCAAGCATGGGAGAAAGATTTGTGTTATCGGTCGTTCTATGGAGCGTAATATCGAAACCAACCGTGCTTTAGGGTTTGTAGATATTCCTGATAAGCACTTTATTGAAGTCCATGAAGTACCAAAGTATTCTGACCATGAGATACTTGTTGTCACGACAGGTTCACAAGGCGAGACGATGGCAGCACTTAACCGTATGGCAACAGATGAACATAGACATATCAAGCTCAAACCTTCTGATACGGTCATCATCTCTGCTTCGGCTATCCCTGGTAATGAGGGTTCTGTCTCAGGGCTTATGAATAAACTTGTCAAGGCTGGTGTCACCGTGCGTTACAAAGAATTTGACAATATCCATGTCTCTGGTCATGCTTCACAAGGGGAACAACAGCTTATTTTGAGATTAATTCAGCCTAAATTCTTCTTGCCAGTGCATGGTGAGTATAATCACATTGCAAAACATGCTCGAACAGCTGTAGAGTGTGGTGTAGATGAAAGAAATATCTTACTTATGAGTGATGGTGATCAGATAGAACTCACGACCAAATACCTCAAAAAAGTAAAAACCATTAAATCGGGTAAAACATATATTGATAACCAAAACAATATGACTATAGAAAATGATGTCGTCCTTGATAGACAAAAACTAGCAGAAGATGGTATTATCAATATCGTAGCACAAATTGCACAAAGTAATCAAAAAATGGTAGGAAAACCTGTCATTAGTACCCATGGTTTGGTCTCAGAAAAAGAGATGAAAGGATTTCAAAAAGAGATAGGTGTACTTCTTGAAACACTTTTACTCAATATGAAACCAGAAGCCCTCAAAAATCATAAAGATGTAGAAAATGACATAAGAGCTGTCGTCAGAAAACACGTAGTACGCACCAAAAAGAGATACCCACTGATTATCCCTACTATCTTTATCGTATAAGTATTCTTTTGCCCTTGTGGCAAAAGTATTTATAAACAAAACTAATTAATATCATAACTTTAAGCTATATTTAATATTTTTGTGGCTATTATTACCCCTTTAAAACATCATAAAAAAGGGAAGACTCCATGAAAATATCTATCTTTACACTCCTCTCTCTTTTAGTACTACTTATCGTTACCTGTGTCTATCAAAAAACATCTGATATTTATGAACTTACCTATATCCAAGATGAAACCATAGCCCCAAAAGAAGTTGTGCCAGAAGTAAGCCCTATCATAGCCCCTGTAATCATTGCTAAAATACCTAGCAAAGTAGAAAAAAGACAAGAAGTCAATGCACCCATACCAAAAGTAGCTATCCCAAAAGTCGAAAAAATACCTTTGTTAGAAAAAACAACCGTTACAAAAGAAAAAACCAGCCCCAAAGAGTCGACACTTGTGGCAAAGATAAAAACATCTATCAAGGTAGAAGTTGCCTCTACAAAAAACAACAAAATAAGTGAAGTAAAAAGTAAAGAGCTTATCAAAGAAGTGGTAAACACGCTACCTACCACATCAAAGATAGAAAAACTATCTATCACAGAGACCAAAGAGATTGTTGATTATCTTCTTTTGGTTCTTGAAGAAAGAGAGGGCGTATTAAAAGAGAGAGACACCCTCATCTTAGAGATAGAAGCACTCATTCAACGTGCATTAGCCCAGAGAGCTATCGCCGTTAAGAATATGGAAAGAGTGATTGTAGATGTGGCAGAACATCAAAAGACCCTCTTGGAAGAAAGAAAGATTTTATCTCAAAATATAGACCAAAATAATACACAAAATAAAGGAAATTAATTATGTTTGCCATCGCTTCTGAAATTACTATCTGTTTACTACTCGCAGCACTTATAGGCTTTGCCATCGGTTATATCGTTGCCAAAGGTATATCAAAAGACGTACACACAAAAGAAGAACCCAAAGAAATAGAACAACCTAACACAGAAGAGACAAAAGAAGATGCAGAGGCAATTAAATCCCTAGAAGAAGCCCTTGAGAATATTGTTGTGCAAGAAGAAAATATACAAAAAGACTCTATACAAGAAGAATCTGTCATTGAAGAAACTATAACAGAAGAAGAGCCTATAGAAACAAACACAGAAATAGTAGAGATAAGCCCAGAGGGTATCAAACCCTCTACCCTAGAAGCTCCAAAAGAAGACAAAAAGAAAGATAAACTAAGTCAAATTAAGGGTATAGGGCCAAAACTAGAAGAGAAGCTCAACCAAACAGGTATTTTTTATTTTGACCAAATAGCCAACTGGAGTGATGAAAATATCCAATGGCTACAAGTCAACACTTCCTTTGCACACCGTGCCAAAAAAGACCTATGGGTCTCCCAAGCAAAGTTTTTTATATAACTAAACTTAGGTACTTTCGTAGGTGAAACCATGTCGCACCTACGATAAAAAGTATGTCTTACCTCAATGCTTCTACAGTTTCAATATCTAGCCACGTTTTTAGTGCAATCATTTCATTATCCAAAATATCTAATAAATTTTTGTAACCATTCAGCATCAAACAAAAACAGGTAGATAAACTTCACTTTTCAATACATTACCCAACTCCTCAAGCACCGAACGATTGTTCTTTTTCATAGTAGAGATGAATCCTCTAATTCTGTTAAACATTTCAGCACCTTTAAAACTAGCAAAGCAACCAGATATTTTTTC
>JAMOTK010000009.1 GCA_027062365.1 Sulfurovum sp. | reverse complement strand
TTTAACAGAATTAGAGGATTCATCTCTACCATGAAAAAGAACAATCGTTCGGTGCTTGAGGAGTTGGGTAATGTATTGAAAAATGAAGTTTATCTACCTGTTTTTGTTTGATGCTGAATGGTTACAATAGAAATAGTTACTTTATTTACCTAAAATAGATATTTTATAAATAAATATAGTTTTACTTGTGTATAATAACAGATTAGATCAACAAGGGAATAAAAATGAATAAATTATTTGTAACTTCAACCATCACAGTGATACTTTTAGCACTCTTTTCAGGCTGTGTTTCAAGCCACAAAACACCTGATATGTCTCATTATCCACCACCTTCTATACCCAATCCAAATGATGTCGATATATCAGATTTAGAAGAAAATCTTACAGAGTCTGAAACGATGCTTTCTGAAGGTGGAGACTATCAAAAAAAGAAACGTATGGCATTTCCTGCTTCTGAGTATTATTCATTACCAAAGTTAGGTAAAGGTACTATTTCAGGGACGATTTATCTTACCGATAATTATGGTAGCCGTGTCATAGGCCAATCCACAAGACTCTATTTAAATCCCTACACTTCTTACTCTGAAGAGTGGTATGAAGAAAGTTATCTAGGTGGAGCAAAGATGGAAAAAGCAGATCCACGACTTTATAATTATTTAAAGTTTAATGCCTCTGATAACAATGGTAAGTTCTCTTTTTATGGCGTACCTAGTGGAAGTTATTATCTTATCGGTACAGTTAATTGTGGTCAGCGTTGTGGATTTTCTAATCCTAGAAATATACGCTTAGTTAAGAGGGTTACCATTTATGGAAACCAAGTGATTCATCAAGACCTCACACTAACACTAAACTAGCTGTTGCTAGGATAAGCTTGTGTGAGTGCTTTATAAAGAGATTGGGGTGTCACAGCTTCTTTTTCTAAGATACTTTGCATGACAATATTATCTTCTTTTCCGTCCCATACTTTGATATATGAGCCATCTTTATATCCATGGTCTTGACGAAATTTGTTAAGGATATTTTTGCCTACATAAAGGCTATAGAGACTATCTATATTGAGTCCAGACTGTAAAGCTACTTCGATAAATGTTTCCATGAGTTTTTCTATATTTTTCTCACAAAATAGTACTTTGATAAGTCTCTCTACTGTTTCTATCTGTTCATAATAGTTTTTATCTGTCACTACACTTTTGGCACAAAAGCTTTGAAAATTTGCCAATACTTTAATATTATCAGCCAATTTTTCTATACTTCCTAAATCTTCTAGTGTATACTTTTGAAGTGCCTCAGACATGATAAAATGCCAAATATCTACAGCCTCTATCTTGATATTGGCATCATCAGCCTTAGCTTCAATATTTTTCCAATGCTTCCAAGGATAAGACTCAATCAATTCAGCACATTCCAAATAAGAACAACGCCTCCAATCAATACTCTTTCCTTTATCTGTAAAGCCATTTTCCCAACCCATTCCATTGGTGGCATCATTAAGCTCTTGTTGTAATTGTAACATTTGTAGTATTTTATCCATAGGGTGAACCTTTTTTATTCTTCTATTTTTATTCTTCTATATAATTCTTAAGCTTTCTTCCTACTTTTGGATGTTTGAGCTTTTTGATGGCAGAAGATTCTATTTGTCTTACTCTCTCTCTTGTGACGCTTAGTTCTTTTCCTATCTCTTCTAGTGTTCTGTCACTTTCATCGGTAAGTAATCCAAAACGCATACGAATAACAGCTTTTTCACGGTCGTTGAGTTGGTCTAAAACTTCGTTTATTTGATTGTTTAGGTCATCTTTGAGTACAACATCAGTTGGGCTTAGTGTGGCTTTATCTTCGATGAAGTCACCAAATCTACCATCATCTTCATCTCCTACAGGTGTCTCTAGTGAAACAGGCTCTTTGGTAATTTTAATTACATTTTTTACTTTATCTACAGAGAGACCCACTTCTTCAGCAATGGTATCTAAATCAGGCTCTTTCCCTGTTTCTTGAAGGTGCTTACGGATGATTTTATTGATACGGTTAATGGTCTCTATCATGTGAATAGGGATACGAATAGTCCTTGCTTGGTCGGCAATAGCACGAGAAATAGCTTGACGTATCCACCATGTGGCATAGGTAGAAAACTTATAGCCTTTTTCATATTCAAATTTATCAACAGCTTTCATCAAGCCGATATTACCCTCTTGGATAAGGTCAAGAAATGGTAGCCCACGGTTGGTATAACGCTTGGCAATACTTACAACCAATCGTAGGTTAGACTTTGCCATACGTGTTTTGGCTATTTCTGATTTGGTCTTACCTTGACGGATTTGACCCAAAATATCTTGAAGTTTTTCTTCACTTAAATCAAAACCACCTTTACTAGCTTCCCTTGTCTCAAAGAGTTTTTTTATCTCTACATAGGTACTTACCATGGTGGTCTCTGGTACAGAATCTATGATGTCGTCTTTGTCCATATTGATAATATTGTCTAGTATTTTGTGGTGATTTGTTTTTAGCATCTCATTAAAAAGAGGAAGTTTATACTCTAATCTTTTGAGTTCTTTATCAAAACTATCATCAGAATTTAGGGCAGTTTCCATTGCTTTTACAAGTTCGTTGATGAGCTTTGAAGTAGGCCCTAAATCTAAAAGAGACTTTTTAAGTAAATCTTTTTTGAAAGCCACTTTAAGACGCTCATGTAAGATAATTAAAGTATCCGTTTCTTGCTCTAAGAAAATCTCTAAATCTTCTCTTGCTTTCATCCAATCTTTTTTTGCTTTTTCTAATTGTTTGAAGCTATCGATGACTTGCTTGACTCTTTTGTCATCTTTGGGTACTTTCTTTTCTGTGGTTTTTACAGGAATTTTTGCTGTAGCGTCTTCGCTAACATCATCTGTATTATCATCCTCTGTAGCAACTTTTTCATCTTCAAAACTTTTGAAAAGCTCTTTGACACGTCTTTCACGGTTGAGTAGAGGTTGTCTATAGTTGATAATATAACCGATAAGATAAGGCACAGAACAAATAGCATCAAGGATAATATCTTCTCCCTCTTCTATACGCATAGAGAGGTCAATCTCTTCTTCTTTGGTAAGTAAAGGGATTTTGCCCATTTCACGTAGATACATACGTACAGGAGAGTCAGAGCGACTCCATTCGAGAAGTTCTTTTTCTTTGTGAAGGTCAAATTCATCTTCACTTTTGCCCTCTTCACGTCTTTTTTTGGCTTCTTCACGTCTTTGTTTGTCTTTTACTGAGAGGTATTTGGCATATTCAGAGGCAGAGATAATTTCTGTTTTAGAAGAGGATGCAAGTTTAAATATTTTCTTAACTTGTGCAGCAGTAGGTTGTTTTATCAACTCTTTAGCAATGTTTTCGAGTGTAACGATGTCACCCTTTTTTTTAGAATCAAAAAGTGCTTCTATATTTTTCATACTGTCTTTTACTGCCATAGGTATCCTTAGAAAGTGTGAGGAGAAAACCTCAGATTTATTTAAGGTGGATTATACCGAAATTTTATTTGTTTTTCATGATAAAGAGTTTTTTTTGGGTTTTTTCGATATAATTATGCAAATATTTATGAGGATAGCCTCAATTACAAGGATAATATGTGCAAGGTAAAGTTTGGAAATTTGGTGATAATATCGATACGGATTTAATCATCGCAGCAAGATACCTCAATACATCAGAGCCATCAGAATTGGCAAAATATGTGATGGAAGATGCAGACCCTGCATTTGTAAGTAAGATGAGCATCGGTGATATTATCGTAGCAGGTGAAAATTTTGGTTGTGGTTCTAGCCGTGAACATGCACCTATTGCCCTAAAAGCAGCAGGAGTATCTGCTATTATCGCACCCACATTTGCACGTATTTTTTATAGAAATGCATTTAACATGGGCTTACCTATTTTTGAACTTAGTGAATCCATGGAGATAGAAGAGGGCGATACGGTACGTATTGATATGGATGCAGGTGAAGTGATAAACGTAAGCCAAGCCAAATCATATAAATTTGCTCCTATTCCAGAATTTATGCAAGAGTTGGTTGATGCAGGTGGACTCATTGAGTTTGCTAAAAAAGAAATAGAACAGAAGGCAAAATAAATGAGTAAAAGTTATAAAATTGGTGTTATTAAGGGTGATGGTATTGGTCCAGAAATCATTGATGAAGCGATAAAAGTACTTGATGCTGTCTCGGTATCACAAGGATTTAACCTTAAATATGAAGAGATGTTATTAGGAGGCTCTGCCATAGATGAAACAGGCGTACCTCTCCCTGATGCCACTATTCAAGGTGTAAAAAAATGTGATGCTGTACTCTTTGGTGCGATAGGTGGCCCTAAATGGGATAAACTAGATAGATATCTACGCCCAGAATCAGGGCTTTTAGGACTAAGAAAAGAGATGGGAACATTTGCAAACCTTAGACCAGCGATGGTCTATGATGAACTTATCAATGCCTCTAGTCTAAAACCAGAAGTTATCCAAGGTGTTGATATTATGGTAGTACGTGAGCTTACAGGTGGTATCTATTTTGGTCAGCCTAGAGAACTTCATGCTGATAAAGCTTTCAATACGATGGTATATACCAGAGAAGAAGTTGAACGTATCGCCGTGGTTGCTTTTGAGATAGCGATGAAACGTGAGAAACGTATCTGCTCTGTAGATAAAGCCAATGTACTAGAAGTGAGCCAGTTTTGGAGAGAGATAGTAGAAGAGATAGCTGTGAATTATCCTGAAGTAGAATTGACACACATGTATGTAGACAATGCTGCGATGCAACTTATCCGTGACCCAAAACAATTTGATGTTATCTTAACGGGTAATATCTTTGGAGATATATTATCAGATGCCGCCTCTATGCTTTCTGGTTCTATAGGGCTATTGCCTAGTGCAAGTACAGGTAAAGGGGTAGGACTTTTTGAGCCTATCCATGGTTCTGCTCCAGATATCGCAGGACAAGGTATTGCCAATCCACTAGCTACTATCTCTAGTGCTAGTATGATGTTGCGTTATGCTTTAGGTGAGGTAGAATCTGCCAATCGTATCGATGATGCTATCAAAAAAGCACTCTCAGAAGGATACCGTACAGGTGACCTTGGGGACTTTGATGCCAAAGAAATTATGACATGTACTGAGATGGGTGACATCGTTGCTGACTACGCAAGTAGATAGTCTACCTATGGAAAAAAGAGCAAGGGTACTCATAGACTGTGAAGATGCCAAAGGATTGGTTTATCAAATCGCTAAAGTGTTTTATGATAGAGGTCTCAATATCGATACCAACCGTGAATTTGTCGATAAGCAAAATAAGCGTTTTTTCATGCGTACGATTGTGACAGGGGTTTTTACGATAAAAGAGTTAGAAGATGAACTTCAAAAGATTAGCCCTAAAGATGCACATATCAGAGTCATCGAACCTAGGGATAAAAAAATTATCCTTTTAGTGACCAAAGAGTCTCATGCTTTAGGTGATATCCTTATTCGTCATGCTGATGGTGAATTAGGTGCTGATATAGAGTGTGTGATTGCCAATCATAATACATTAGAGACGCTTGTACGTCGTTTTGATATTCCATTTTTTCATATCTCTGCTGAAGATATGAGCCGTGAAGCACATGAGTCTAAAGTGATGCAATGTATCAAACAATTTGACTTTAATTATATTGTCCTTGCTAAGTATATGCGTATTTTGACACCCACATTTGTCAAAGCCTATCCTCAAAAAATTATCAATATTCATCACTCCTTTTTGCCTGCGTTTATTGGAGCGAATCCTTACAAACAAGCTTTTGATAGAGGGGTCAAAATTATTGGAGCTACAGCACATTATGTTACCGATGATTTAGATGAAGGACCAATTATCTCTCAAGATGTCATTCCTGTGAATCACCGTTTGACATGGAAAGATATGCAAAGAGCAGGGCGTGATGGAGAAAAGATAGTGCTTTCACGTGCATTATCTTTGGTCTTAAATGATAGAGTCTTTGTCAATGGCAATAAAACAGTGATATTTTAAAGGAATGTGTACTTATGTTTAATATTGTATTAGTAGAACCACAAATACCACCCAATACAGGTACCATAGGTCGTCTTTGTGTCAATCTTGGTGCTACCTTACATCTCATTGAACCTTTAGGGTTTGATATCGATGACAAAGCAGTCAAACGTGCAGGATTGGACTATTGGAAAGAGTTAGATTTAATCGTTTGGGAAAGTTTTGATGCCTTTTTATCAAAACATCCTATCGGACAAAATACCTATATGGCAACAACCAAAACCGATAATCTTTACTTTAATAGTCCCTTTAAAAAAGATGATTATATCCTCTTTGGTTCAGAAACGAAAGGCATAGATGAGAAAGTCTTATTAGCCCACCCCGAGCAGTGTATTACCATCCCCATGGGAAGCAAAGGCAGAAGCCTCAATTTAGGAGTAAGTGTAGGCGTAGTTATCTATGATGCCCTACGCCAAAACTATGATGGTTTTGAGAAGATTACTATAGGGAATACATTGCAAGGGTAGGTTAAATCTCTCTAGTCTTTTACTCGTTAGCACCCCAAAAACCAAAACATGCTATAATCATCAAAAAAGGAACAAACCCCCATGAGATTCCTCAATATGAAAACAGATTACGCATTCAAAAAGGTATTTGGGTCTGAAAACTCAAAAGATATACTCCTAAGTTTCCTCAATGCTACACTAGAGCTACATTATCCTATAGCAGATTTGACCATTGAAGACCCCTATAATGTGCCAAAGCTTCAAGGGATGAAAGAGACAGCCGTTGATATAAAGGCTACCCTTAGTGATGGTTCAAAAGTAATCATAGAGATGCAGATACTCAACCATGATGGCTTTGAGAGTAGAATACTCTACAATACAGCCAAAAACTATGCCAATCAACTAGATAAAGGGGATAAATATACCCTACTAAACCCAGTCATAGCCCTCACCATAGTAAACTTCACTATGTTTGAGACAGATAAATATAAGTCTATCTACCAATTACTAGAAAAAGAGAATTTCTCTCAATATAAAGATGATATACAACTCGTGTTTATAGAACTACCAAAGTTTAATAAAGAGTTTGAAGCGTGTGAGAGTATAGAAGAGAAATGGATATACTTTATCAAAAACGCAAGAGATATAAAAGTCATGCCCAAACTCACAGACCCCAACCTCAAAAAAGCATTTGAAGTAGCCAATACAGCTTCACTATCTAAAGAAGAACTAGAACTCCAAGAAAAAAGAGAAGAGTTCATCTGGATGCAAAAGAGCAGTGTCGAGAAAGCAAAAAGAGAGGGTAGAAAAGAAGGCAGAGAGGAAGGTATGGAAGAGGGCAGAGAGGAAGGTATAGAAGAGGGGATAGAACAAGGTAAATTAGAAGAGAAACTAACTATCGCCAAAAACCTACTTGATATACTAGACAATGAAACTATCTCTCTTAAAATTGGGTTGGATATGGAGATGATAGAGGGGTTACGATAGGAAACTTTGTACACTCACAATTAAGAAAAATATTAATATTCATCTTGTTGAAGAAGGAAAAAGAAAAAGTATTGTGCTTCTATAATAATATAATAGTAAAATACACTCATATTAATTTAAAGGATAATCATGAAAAATATTTTTAAGCTCTTTATCGGTGCATTTTTAGTGCTAATGACCAATGTATATGCAGAGGAAACGCAAAATCTTCAAATATTTAGCGTAGATAATAGCAAAGGTGTCATCACTGCTAAAAGTATTGAAAAAGCTTTTAATGCCAATGGGGTAGTCGTAGATGTCAATAATGATATGAACTCTATTTTTTCAAAAAGATATGGAAAAGTACATCATAAAAACTACAATTTAGCGATATTTACAAATCCTAAACTTGTATCTAAACTGATGAAAAAATACCCAACTATTGGACTCATCACACCATTATCTATGTCTATTTATGAAGATGCGACAAAGAATACAATTAATATTTCTACATTATCATTGGCAGGTATGGCTAGAATTACCAACATACCTACTACAGATACAGATTTGATAGCCTATGCCAAATTGATAGATGTAGCACTTCATGCAGCATTACCAAACGGTAAGTACCTCGTGGTAAATCATCATACTAAACCTGCCTCAACATTGCTAACAGAGTTTAGTATAGAACTTGAACTTGAAGAGGGTGATACGTATGTCGATGCTAAAGAAAGCTTTAAAGAAGAGTTTGAAGGCGAATTAGGTCCTGTTGGATTTTTGATACCAAAGTCTTATTCCTTCGTTCATGAGGATTATGATTTTTTTGATACATACTCAATCATTAGATTTAATGCCATCTACCCCGTATCCAAAAATCATCCTGACGCAGGTGCTTATGCACCTTTTTCAGTAGTTATTTATAAGAAAAAAGATGAAAAGTCCACACATATAGCCTATCCTTCCATTGATAATTGGATAACAGGTCTTGATATTACAGACAAAGAGACTATCAAAGTAGTGAATCAAACACAGACGATGATCAAAACTATTTTGGAAGAACTTACAGAGTAGTTAGGGAGTATATTTATGGGTTTTAAACTCGTAAATATACCTTTTAAAAGGTATATTTTTAATTCCCTGTATAATTTGCACCTCTAATCTCACCTGTGACACTTACAAAGATATAAAGGGTTTGTCTTTTTACATTTTTGATGCGTATATTATCAAAACCTACTACCCAATCATTTGTATCTCCATAATGTGTTTTCCCTATTTTTGAAATAGGTAGTTTTTGCCAACTAGGAGATATTTTTTTTGCTAAAATTAAGCGTTTAAGTTCTTGTATTGCTACTTTTTCAACCATTTGTTTGCTAACTTCATTTTTAAGATGTACATGACAATTTGCATGATTATGAGTGGTATTATGCTCAGAATGTTCTGCTTTTTGTGTCTGTTGGCTACTGGCATAGATACTACTAAACCCTAGTCCCAAGGTCACTACGGAGGCTTTTATTAATTTTATCATTATTTCCCTTATTATATTTATATGATAAAATTATAACCAATTTAAACACAATATCCAAAGTACTGCTGACTTCTCTTGAAAAATATATACTTAAGTAAGGTTAGGAATTTGGCTTGATATTGAATGTTTTTGTACCTGCGTTTCTTAATGTGTTGAAAGGTATTGATAGGTGCTTTATGTTTGTTTGGATATAATAGAACAAATAAAATCAAGGTAATATATATAATGTCATTTTCAACTTTGGGCTTGTCCCCAACCTTACTTAAAGCGATAGAAGAAGTAGGCTATACAACGCCTACACCGATACAAAAACAAGCCATTCCTGTGGTCATCGAAGGACGTGATGTCTTGGGTGCTGCTCAGACGGGTACGGGGAAGACAGCAGGGTTTACACTGCCACTTCTTGAAAGACTTTCTCAAACACAGCCTCAAATGAGAAAAAAACAAATTCGTGTGTTGGTGCTAACACCTACGCGTGAACTAGCAGCACAAGTAGCCCAAAGTATCAAAACTTATGGTAAATATATGAAGTATAGTTCTATGGTTATCTTTGGTGGTGTGGGGATTAATCCTCAGTTGGCTACGCTTCGTAGAGGGGTAGATATAGTTATAGCTACCCCTGGTAGGCTGTTGGATATCGCTTCACAAGATGGGATAGACTTTTCAAGGGTTGAGTGTCTTGTATTGGATGAAGCTGACCGTATGTTAGATATGGGCTTTATCCGTGATATTCAGAAACTTATGGGAATGATGCCTAAGCAGAAACAAACATTGCTCTTTTCTGCCACTTTTTCTCCAGAGATAAAAAATTTAGCATCAGGACTACTTAAAGACCCCGTACTTGTAGAAGTAGCACGTGAGAACTCTACAGCAGGGCAGATAAGCCAAGTGGTGCATCTCGTGGATAAAGGGCGTAAGCGTGAATTATTAGCACAGCTCATCAAGACGAAGCAATGGAAGCAAGTATTGGTCTTTACGCGTACCAAGCATGGAGCAAATAAACTTTGTAAACAATTAGAAGAGTACTCTGGTATCAAATCTTCTGCCATTCATGGGAACAAATCACAAGGTGCCCGTACCAAAGCACTAGCAGACTTCAAAGCAGGAAATATAGAAGTACTTGTGGCTACAGACATCGCAGCACGTGGGATAGACATAGACCAACTTCCTCATGTAGTAAACTATGAACTCCCCAATGTTCCAGAAGATTATGTACATCGCATAGGACGAACAGGACGTGCAGGGATGAAAGGGGAGGCTGTCTCTTTGGTCTGTATTGATGAGCATGAATTACTTAGAGCCATAGAGAGGTTTACGAAGTCTAAGATAAAACAAATAGATATAGAAGCCTTTAGACCAAACCCTAGTATAGTAGCTGAACCTATCCAAAATGGTAGAGGTGGTGGAGGCAATAGAGGTGGAAACAGAAACAAGAATAATAGTAGCCAAAACAGTCGTAATGGAAATAGAAATAAAAAACCAAGAGCTAAAGTAAATAGCACTACGAGTGAAACAAAAACAGAGAATAAAACCCAAAATAGTAGAAAAGATAAACCTAGAAATCCACAAGCTGAGAAGATAGGCTCTAACCTACAAGCCAAATTGGACAACCTAGATAGAAAACCAAACTCTCAAAATAGAAGGAGAAGATAATGAAAAAAATATTTAAATTAACCGATGAAAAAAGACATGAAGATCGTGTTTTAGAAGCAGTTAAAAATGAGATACGTAAGTATGTCAAACGTGAAAAAAAGAAAGATTTACCAGATAAATCGACCATGTATTGGGACTTTGATTGTAAAGTAGGGGCTACAGCAGAAGATGCTAAAGTAGTTACGTATGAAACTCTCATCAAAGAGCTAGATGCCGTCAAAGCCACAGCTGTTACTGAGTGTTATGTAGAAATGATAGCCAAAGCCGTCAACAAGCCTATCAAAGAAGAAAGTACATCAGAAGAAGAATAGTTTCATAGATAGAGAAGACTTTAGAGAGTTTGCCAATACACATCAAACATTGTGGGAAGTCTTTTGCTAAGTTTTAGCTATCTTTAAAGCTAATACTGATAAAATTTCTTTGTTAATAAAAATTATTATATAGGAATTATCATGTTAGTAACAAAAAAAGCTCCAGATTTCACAGCAACAGCAGTCCTTGCAAACGGTCAAATAGTAGAAGGTTTCAACCTTATGGAAAACCTTGGAGAAAAAGGTGCAGTACTTTTTTTCTATCCACTTGACTTTACATTTGTATGTCCTTCAGAAATTATCGCATTTTCAAAAAGAGCAGCAGACTTTAGAGAAAGAGGCGTAAACATCATTGGTGTATCTGTAGATAGCCAATTTTCACACTTCGCATGGAGAGAAACACCAGTAAATGAAGGTGGTATCGGTAGAGTTGATATGCCTCTTGTTGCTGACCTTAACAAACAAATTGCTAGAGATTACGATGTTCTTCTTGATGATGCAGTGGCACTTAGAGGTTCTTTTTTGATAGATGCTGATGGTACAGTAAGACATGCTGTTATCAATGACCTTCCATTAGGACGTAATATTGATGAGATGCTTAGAATGGTAGATACTATGCTATTTACAAATGAATTTGGTGAAGTTTGTCCTGCTGGTTGGGTCAAAGGTGATGAGGGTATGAAAGCAGACACAGAAGGTGTAGCTGAATATCTTGCAAAACACGAAGACGACCTTTAGTCGTTGATATTTCCCTTTATGGGGGAATATATAGATAAGTATATATGCATATATTTATCTATATATCTATAATAAAATAGAAAGGAAAGAGATGAAAGATTATGCGATACTACTTAAAAATACTGGTCTAAAAGCCACATTTCAACGTATAACCATAGTAGAACAAATCGAAAAACATGGGCATATCTCTATTGAGTGTATCTATGATGTTGTGGTAAGCATATATCCTTCTATTTCGTTGGCTACGGTCTATAAAAATATCCTTTTAATGGTAGAAAAAGGGGTGCTTGTAGAAGTACCTATAGCAGGAAAAAAATCTAAGTATGAGTTGGCTAAAAAAGACCATATTCATCTAGTATGTACAATGTGTGGAGAGGTAGAAGACCAAGCCCATCAAGACCAAATAGAAAACCTTTTTTACAGTATATCTCAAAAACAAAATTTCATTGTAATCAAACAACAGGTAAATCTTTATGGTATTTGTGATACCTGCCAAATAGAAGAAGCTTCATAGTAGTTTTTTACTATAATAGTATAAAGGAATAAAAATGATGAAACAATTAAAATTAATCGTATTAATGAGTATCTTGTTTAGCAGTATGCTATTCTCAGCAGGTTTTTTTAATGAAGACAATGCCAAGCAAAAAGCAGAATATCTTGAAAATGCTAGATTGTGTAAACTATTTACAAAAAAAGTAGAAAAATATAGAAGCACGATGCGTGATGATATTTTAGCCACGGCATCCCTAGCATCTTATGAATATAGAGCAAAGCTTTTTTGCAAAAAAGCAGAAGAAGCCAAATCTAAAGTTAAAGTAAAATAATTTAAAAAGAGGTAAAAATCTCTTTAAAAACCTGAGGGATACGAGAAGGTTTTTTGGCGTGTAGATACACCAATGTAATCTTCATACTAAACACCTTTGTCTCTTCTTTCCAAATCTCTTGTAGCAGTAGTATCGAAGAGTTTTTAAGCGTTAGTAACACTGTCTTAACTTCCAATATATCCCCCAAAGTAGCCGTAGCCACAAAATTAGCATCTATAGTACGCACCACAAATCCACTACCTTCACCCAAAGTAGGACTCATCCCCTGAGCAAAAAACACCTCAGACCTAGCCCTCTCACAATACTTGATATAATTCGCATGATAAACAATACCCCCTAAATCAGTATCTTCATAATAGACTCTTATTTTCATTTTTTGTCCCATGTTTCCCATAATGGTGCTTCTGCGATAGGTGGGAATCCGTCTAGTATCTCTTGGGGTTGGAATTTTGGTTTGTAGGCGAAGGCTTTGCATCCATCGACCCAATAGCCCAAATAAATCCATGGAAGTTCTAGTATCCCTGCTAGTTTGATTTGGTAGAGTAGGGAGTATGTCCCTAAGGAAAGGTTAGCATAATCTGGGTCATAATAAAAATAAATAGAAGAAACTCCATCATCTAAAATATCAATCAAATCCACACCAATGAGTTGTTCATCTTTGATATAGAGTACTTCTTTGCCAAAATCATGCGCACCATCTACAAAATTCTCTTGGTATTCACGTTGGCTGATATTGCGATGTTTCCAGCCATCAGTACGGTTTTTAAAGGCATGGTATTTGTTATAAAGAGTGATATGTGCTTGAGATAAAGAGGGTTCTTGTACGATGATTTGTGTATCTGCGTTACGTCTGATTGCTTTTCTTTGTGATTTTGTGTAGTGATAGTCTGTGGCATCAATACGGATACTTTTACATTCATTACATCCATTACAGATAGGATGGAAAAAATATTTGCCAAAACGTCTCCATCCACGAGCGATAACAGCTGTAGCAAATTTTTTTGAAGCATCAGCTACATATTTATAATTCATACGTACTTTGTTAGCAGGAATATAGGCACAGTCATAATCAAGCATAGAAAAATCGGTTGATGTTGGATTTAGTAAATTTAAGTTTTCATTCATAATTGTCATTATAGCAAAGTTGTAGTAAAAGATTCAAAGAGTTATGTTGTTTTTCACAAAAATATTATAAAAATAAGATATAATTAATCTTATTAAAATGAGGTAAGTCATGGATAAAATAAGCAGTGAAGTTGAACCTGTAGAAATAGATGTTCAAAAAGTGTTTTTTGATATTTATCAGTACAAATGGATGATACTTCTCTCTATGCTTATTTTTGGCTCTATCGGTAGTTATTATGCGTATTTTTTACCCAATGTATATAAAGCAACGGCTTCTATCAAAGTAGGGGTAGATAAAGATGATTATGCAAAAGATGTGGTTTCTATCGCTATGGGTAGAGGGGCTATCAATGCCTCTACAGAAAAAGACCTCATAAAATCACGTTATCTTTCAGATAAAGTATTGCAAAAGATGGATTTTCGAGAGCATTATTATGAAGTAAAGCATTATCGAGCTACAGAAATCTATAAAAATTCACCTTTTAGCGTCTCTATGACACGTGGTTATGGTATCTTATTTGATGTGCATAGCATAGATAAAACACACTATCGATTGATGATAAAAGAAAAAGGTTTCTTTAGCAGGTTATTGGGAAATACCTTTAGTTATGATAGGGTACATGAATATGGAGAAAAAGTACATACTTCTACTTTTTCATTGATACTTACTAAGAAGCATGATAGCTATGATGCTGAATATCAATTTCTTATCGATGCCTCACGTCGTACCTTTGGGAGAGTCTCTGTGGTACAATATTCTGAGCATTCTACTATCTTACAAGTCTCAGTAGAAGATACTGTAGCCCTTCGTTCTCAAGAGTATGCCAATGCCTTAGCCCAAGCTTATATCCAACAAAATATAGAAACCAAAACGCAAGAAGCTACAGAGCGTTTGTCTTTTATCGAAAAACAGTTATATTCAGTGTCTCATAATATCGAAACATCTGCTTCACATTTGGAAGATTTTAGAGAAGAGACTAAAGTGGTCAATGTAGCACATAATGCAAAGACTATTTTAGCACGTATTGATACCTATGAGACAGATTTGATGAATTTAGAGATAGAAGAAGCGATGTTAAAGGCTTTTTATACAGACATTCAATCTGCTAAGAAGATAGAAACACTCTCTATCTCAGGTGTGGCAAAGGAAGAGTCTATTTTGGCACAATTGATGAAAGAGCTTCAAGAAACAATCATCGAAAGAAATACATTACGTCAAGACTATACAAATTTACACCCTGTAGTAATTCAAAGTACCCACAAGATTAAACAGTTAAAAAATAGTATTAAAGAGACCAGCTACAATTTAGTAAAAACCCTTGAAAAAAGGAAATATTTACTCACTACTAATATTGAAAAACAGCGTAAAAAGTTACAGGTTTTACCTGAAAAAGAGCGTCAATTTGGACAATTAGAGCATAAATTTAAAATGCATGAAGAGATTAATAGCTATCTTTTGAAACAAAAATCTGAAGCTCAAATGGTAAAAGAATCAAGTATCTCTAAAAATAGAATGTTAGATTTGGCATTGCTTCCTACCTCTCCTATCAAACCAAAACGAAAATTTATTGTAATGATAGGTTTTTTATTAGGACTTGCTTTGGGTATACTTTTTGCTTTTTTGAGGGTTTTTTTAGATACCAAGATTAAAGATGAAAGTGATGTTTCACAATTAGTAGCATACCCTATCTTAGGGACTATTCCTCATATCAGAGATAAAAAGAAAAATTTACCCAAAAAAATAAAGGTATTTGAAACACCCAAATCTTCTGTAGCAGAATCATTTAGACATTTACGAGGTAGCTTAGAGTTTATGCGTCAACAAGAGGGCTCACAAATTATTTTACTTACTTCTAGCGTAGGACAAGAGGGGAAAACTACGCTTTGTACCAATCTAGGGGCTATTATGAGCCTTTCTATAAAAAGAACAATTATCTTAAATCTTGACTTTAGAAAACCTACTTTACATACAAGATTTAATCTACCAAACAAGATAGGGTTAAGTGAATTACTCAATAAACAAGTAGCCTTAAAAGATGTGATACAGTGTACGCAGTATCCTTATCTTGATATTATATCTTCAGGAGCTATCCCTCCTAATCCTAGTGAACTTATACACAATCAAGGTATTTATGGTATTCTTGAAGAGCTTAAAACAGGCTATGATATTATTATTATTGATACCCCTCCTATTGGTTTGGTGACCGATGCTAAGGAGTTGATGCATTATGTAGATATAAATCTTTACATTGTAAGAGCAGACTATTCTAAAAAATTTTTTTTAAAGAATTTAATAAAATTTAATAAAATAGAAAAATTATCCAATTTAGGATTGGTACTCAATGATGTTAAGAAGAAAAGAGGAAGCTATGGATATTATGATGGGCATGGGTACTATGAAGAAGATGATACGTAATCAACATAATGTGGATGATACTCCTATGTTAAATATAGATTTACATTCACATCTTATCCCTGCTTTAGATGATGGGGCAAAAGACATGGATGAGAGTTTAAAACTTCTAAAAGCTTTGGAAGAAGCAGGGTATTACAAACTCATTACTACACCTCACATCATGATGGATAGCTACCGAAATACAAGGCAAACTATCATGAAAGGGTTAGAAGAACTTCAAATTATGGCAAAACAAGCAGGACTACGGATAGAGATTGAAGCAGCAGCAGAGTATTATCTTGATGATGAATTTATTACACATATAGAAAAAGGTAAACTTTTAACCTTATCCAATAAATATGTCCTCTTTGAAACCTCTTATATGGCAAAGCCTTTAGACTTTGAGAGTATGATAGAGAAACTTATCTCCACAGGTTATACCCCTCTTTTAGCCCATCCTGAGCGTTATCGTTATATAGAAGATTTTGAATTAGAGTATAAAGCACTCAAAAAATTAGGTATTTATTTTCAGGTGAATATCAACTCTTTTGGTGGTCATTATGGTAAAGATGCACAAGATAAAGCCATATTTCTAAGTCAAAATAGTATGATTGATTTTTTAGGTTCAGATGTACATCATCTGAAGCAAGTGAAGACCCTTGTAGCGATAAAAGAGACACAAGTTTATAAAGATATTTTTAAGAAAAATCTTATTTTAAATAATCTTTTATAAATCTTCTATCTACTCTTTTTGTATTTAAGCACTTGTACTATAAAGATGTTTTGCTTTTTGAACATGAAAATTGAGTCCAATTTCTTTTTCGGTACAGCCTAAAGCAAGTGCTACCATTTGAGGCATGTGAAGTACAGGGAGTTCTACTTCTCTTCCCATGACTTTAGAAATGCTTCCTTGGTAAGTGTCCATTTTAAGATGACAAAGAGGACAAGGGGTTACCATAAGGTCAGCCGAATTATCAATGGCATCTAAAAGGGCATTTCCCGATAAAACTTCTGAGGCATGATTGGCTTGAAGTTCTACATGGAAACCACAGCATTTATTTTTACTCTCATAATCGACTGGATTCCCTTCTAGTGCAGAGATAAGTTTGTCTAAAGAGTTGGGAACATAAGGGTTTTCTCCTCCATTTGACGTTTCATGTAATTCTGATGGTCTAATATTGTGACAACCATAAAAAGGTGCAATATTGAGATGACTCAAAGGCACAGTAACTTTTTCTTTGACATTTTCCAGTCCATATTCATCTATAATTGCATAGAGAAAGTGTTTGATTTCTGATGTACCTTTGTATTCTAACCCAACTTCTGCTAGTTTTTCATTGACTCTAGCTTTAAGTGCTGCATCTTTGTCTAAAGCATGTTTCGTCATGGCAGAATTAAGCTGACAGGTATTACAAATCGTAATCATCGTAAGTCCTAGCTTTTCGGCATAACAGATATTTCTTGCATTGAGAACATGGGCTAAGAACTCATCAAAATCTTGAAGATGTGAAGCACCACAACAGGAAGCTTCTTCTAAAATCGTAATTTTAATCCCTAGTTTATCAGCTACGGCTAGTGTAGATGAAAGTAATTCAGGGGTAGATTGTTTGGCTGTACAGCCTGTAAATAGTGCATAATGTAATTGTTCGCTCATCTTTTCTCCTTATAGCTTATTGGTTTGTGAAATTTTAATGAGTTTTTGTACTTCATCAAGATTTTTAATTTTAGGGATAGAATTGATAAATGGAATACCTGAATGCCAATGTATTTTACCCACTTTAAGCATTTTAACAGCAGTACCTATATGTTTGTACATACCTAAATAACCCTCTGAATAGGTAACAATATCGGCTTCATCTAAGTATCCTGTCTTCTTTATGCCTCTTAAAAAACCTTCAGCGTGACGTGTAGCGATATTAGAAATAGCGACACCATGTTCAAATTGCATATTGTGAAGTTTTCCAATCTTTTCGATAGGATTCACTTCTTTTGGACAGGCTTCAGCACATTCAAAACATTTCACACAATCCCAAACACCTGCACCTGATTCAAAGGTAATCTCAAGACGCTCTTGTGTGGCTTCATCTCTTGTATCAGCTGTAAATCTATACGCAGCAGCCAAAGCAGCAGGCCCCAAAAAAGCATCATTGACTTCAAGGGCAGGACAGGCATAATGACACGCACCACATTGGATACAAAGGTCTGCATCAAGCAAGGAGTTAAATTGTGAAATAGACTGTTTGCTCTCTGTTTGAGGAGTGGGGTCTATGTCTGCTACAATATAAGGTTTCACTTGTGCATGTTTTTCCCAAAAATCTGATTTATCAATAATCATATCTTTGACTGCACGTTTTTTGCTACTTGGCTCTAGTGTGATGTCATTGTCAAACAAATCCAAAAGTTCAATGGCATTTTGTTTACATGCCAAAACAGATTTACCGTTGACTTTAATGGCACAAGCCCCACAAATACCATGGCGACAAGAACGTCTATATGAAAAACTTCCGTCATGTTCCCATTTTATTTTATTCATAAGGTCAAGGATAAGTTCATCTTTGCCTACTTCCATTTCATACTGTTTTGTGTATGGTAAGTAATCTGTTTCAGCATTAAATCGCCATGCTTTGATGGTCACTTTTCTTGTATTAGATGCTTCATTTATCTGTACTTCACTCATTATAACCTCCTTAATATGTTCTTTCTTTAGGTTCAAATTTACCCAATGTCACTTCACCCCATTCATGGCTCATGTTAAAGTCTTTGTCCATGTATGCGTAGGTATGTTTAAGATAATTTTCATCATCTCTTGTAGGGAAATCTTCACGAAAATGACCTCCACGGCTCTCTTCACGGTTTAATGCACCATCGACAATAAATTTAGAAAATTCTAACATGTGACTAAGTTCAATTGCTTCTTGTAAGTCGGTATTAAAAGTATTAGATTTATCATCAATACGAATATGGTTAAAGCGTTCAAGAAGGTCATCTATGAGGGCTATTTGCTCTTCTAGGGATTCTTTGGTTCTAAATACACCAGCATTTTTGGTCATACCATTTTGAAGTAGTTCTCTTAGCTTTGGTACAGATTCACAGCCATTAGAAGTTTTGATTGTATTCATCTCTTCTAGCATTGCATCAGCATCAGAAGGTGCAGCTTTTCTAAGTGTAATGCCTTCATCAATTTTTTTCGCCATATTTTGACCTGCGTGACGACCAAAAAGTAGGGCTTCAAGTACAGAGTTCGCACCCAAACGGTTTGCTCCATGTACAGAGACACAAGAACATTCACCTGCTGCATAAAAACCTTCCACAAGTTCTGTAGGAGATTTTTGTACTTCACAGTTAATATTTGTAGGAATCCCACCCATAGAATAGTGTGCTGTTGCAGAGATATGAATAGCTTCTTTGAGCATGTCTTGCCCTTGAAAAGCAATAGCTAGTTCACGTAATTCAGGCAAACGTGTCAAGATAATCTCAGGGTCAAGATGTGTAAGGTCAATATTGACCGATTGTCCATCTTTTCCAACCCCTCTACCTTGACGTACTTCTTCCATAATCGCACGGCTTACCACATCACGAGAAGCTAGTTCCATAGCATTAGGTGCATATTTACTCATAAAACGTTCACCTAAAGAATTAAATAAACGACCACCTTCTCCTCTAGCAGCTTCGGAGATAAGCACCCCAGAACCACCTAGCCCACTTGGATGAAATTGTACAAATTCCATATCTTCAAGAGGCAAACCATGACGTGCTACAATAGAAAGAGAATCTCCTGTATTGGCATGGGCATTGGAGTTAAATCGATAGGCACGTCCATGACCACCCGTGGCAAACATCGTAACTTTTGCATTAAAAATAGCAGGTTCTGACGTACGAATATCATAGGCAGCAACACCTGATACTTTGCCATCTTTGTAGATTAAATCAGAAGCATACCACTCATCAAAGACTTCAATCCCTGCTCGGTGGGCTTGTTCATAAATCGCTTGAAGTACAGCAAGACCTGTTCTATCTTTGGCATAACATGCTCTAGGTTTTGATTGACCACCAAAAGGACGGATAGCGATATTTCCTTTTTCATCACGTGAAAAAGTTGCTCCCATTCTCTCTGCCCAACGCACAGTTTCTGGTGCTTTGCTACATAAAAGCTCCACACAATCTTGGTCTGCTAAATAATCAGACCCTTTGACTGTATCAAACTCATGAAGCTCTGTAGAGTCTCCTTCTCCTAATGCTGCATTAATACCACCTTGGGCAGCACCAGAGTGTGAACGTAAAGGGTGAAGTTTTGTGATAATCGCTGTCTTTTTTCCTGCCTCGGTTAGCTCTTTGGCAGCTGCCAAACCAGCCAGTCCAGAACCAACGATAACAGCATCATATTCGTAGATTTTAATATCTGAGTTTTTGCTCATAGAAGTATGTCCTTTTAGTAAAGATAATAGCTCTATTTTAGCATATTTTCTTTAATATTAGGCTTCTATCATATTACTTTGTGTGATAAAATCTTTGGCCAAAAGAAGCTCTAGTCCTATCATTTTTCTTCCTATGATATTTTCTATACTTTTAAAGTGGGTTATAAACATGTCATAACTAGCTTCATCTTCTACTATGAGTACTTCTGCACCTGCATCATAAGCATCTAAGAGGGTTGTACCTGCTTTTTTGAGTGCCAATGCTTTGTTATCTGCGAGTATTGATACACCTGAGAGTTTATTTTTTCTACTCATACGAATCTCTTTTGTACCCATATCTACAATAAGTTTAGAAATATTTGTTTCATTATCAGTATCTAACCCTGCATAATAAGCAATTGTTTTGTCTTCTAGTGCTTCAATAGTTTGGGCTTTTCTTGTAGGTTTAGTGAGTGTTTTTTCTTCTTTTTTAGTACAAAAACGATTTTTAATCATATCTAAAATTGATGGGTATTCATTGTCATCACTTTTAGCCATTACTTTGAGTGCTTCGATAGTCTCAGTATGGTCACTCTTTCTAAAAAGATTATTTTCATATTCACAGTCAAATAATCCAGAGTGTACAGAAGTAATAGCATGGAGTATCGCTTCTTTATTTTCATTGCCTTGGCTAATCATTTTATGTGCTAAGATTAAAATAGCATCCCCAATATACTCTCTATCAAAGTTTTCTGTCTCAGAAGCATAATGTAAGGCATAGAGGGTTTTATAATAGGCTAAATCTTGTTCTGAGGCGTATGGTGCTAAGAGTGCATAGCTTTGCATAAAATCACTATCATTGATATGAAGTCCATTGTTAGAACGGTAGGTATTGGCAGGTTCTATACATAAATCTGTACCAAGTTTGTCAACAATAGTACCTACGGTTTCTTTTACATCCACAATAAGACCATTTATCTTCATAATTAATTTTTGTTTTGGGTAAGAAAAATCACTATTTTTTTCTTGGATAAGAGCCAATAGGGCTTTGCTTTTAGTTGTGTTTTCTACTTTTAAAGTAAAGTTTTTATAGTAAGGAAGATAATCTGTTTTTGCATTAAAAAAAAATGCTTTTATTGTAAGTGTATGTGACATAAAAAAGTCTCCAATTTAAAATATATTAATTGGAGTATACCTTAGGAGTCGTTTAAAAGAGCATATATCATGCTTTCTAATAAAAAAGAGAGTTCATATCGTTTTTATTGTTACGATATGAACAGTTTTATAAAATTCTTGAATGAAAAAATATTAAATTTGAAGTAAGAAAGTATTCGCACTTGTGTATTTATCTACATTTTGTGCTCTAAACTCAGAGGTTACACCATCATGATTGACATCAGCATTTCCAAAACCATATTTGAGTGTATCTGTTTGGATACCACCTTCACCTACAACAACCGTATGAAATAAATCACCTACAATAATATTGGCACCAAAGACAACGCCTTCTGTAAAGTCACGTACATCTTGGTCTCTATAGTCATACTTTGCTAAGAGAAAATCAAGTTGTAATCTTGTCCCTTGGTCTATCTCTTCACCAACAAAATAGACGTATTCTTGACGAATTGTTCTCTCAGGGGTACCTGAACAGTCACTTTTTCTATACTCTTCACTAATGATAGTCATAGTGCCTTCTGGGTCAAGGGTATGGTCAAATGCCGTACGAATGATATATGAATCACCTGTTCCTGCTTGGATACATGCTACTGTAGAACCACCTGTTGTTACAAAACCTTGGTTTAAGTAAGAAAATCTTTCTCCCATATTGTCAGCAGTTGTGTTACTTGCACTTTTACTACTACCACATCCTACAGCGAGACCTAAAGAAAGCATAGCAACCAGTGTCAATTTAATTCTTTTCATAATGATAAACCTTTTGTATTTTAATAATTGTATAGTATTACATATTTTTATTTAATTTAACCTTTGTATTAATTAATATTTAATTATTTTAGAAATATAATTATGATTACTATGGTACAATCTCTATTATGAAAAATATAGATAAAGAACAATACCTCATAGAGAGCCTAAGCTCCAAATATATCGGTGATGATGCAGCAGTAGTAGGCGATACGCTTTACAGTATGGATGCCTTTTTTGAAGATGTCCATTTTAAACGCTCATGGATGAGTGTCGCACAGATAGGACGCAAAGCCATGCTTGTCAATCTCTCCGATGCCATTGCGATGAATGCCCAACCTCACTATGCACTCGTAACAGTTTCTATCCCTCCTTCTCTTTCTTTAGAAGAGATAGATAGCCTAAGTAAAAGTATGGAAAAAACAGCCCAAGAGTATGGATGTGAAATTATCGGTGGAGATACCATTGGTGCTGATAAATTACATCTTTCTATTACTATTATCTCTAAAAGCCAACATCCTCTTTTGCGTAAGGGTTTAAAAGAAGGAGATATTTTAGCTTTTACAGGTATGTTAGGAGAAAGTAAACGTGATTTAGAAGCACTTTTTAGAGGAGAACAAATAGCCCAAAACTCACGCTTTTTAGAACCCACACTAAGGGCTGACTTTATCGCAAAAGCACGACCTTATTTGCGTACAGGTATGGACATTTCTGATGGACTCTTTTGTGATAGCAACAAACTACTAGAGATTAATAATTTAGGCTTTGAAAGTATCATTACCATTGAAGATGCTATAGGATTAAGTGCAGAAGAGTATGAAATGCTTATCTCTTTTGATGCTTGTCATCTTTCTTCTATTGAAGCTATCGCCTATGAGACGAAGACACCTCTTACACTCTTTGCAAAAGTGGCTCTCAATAAAAAACGCTTTACGTGTAAGAGCCATCATTTTAAAGAGGAAGATTAGTGCCATCTATTTTTCTTTTTTCTGCTTTTCTTTTTTCTTAGTAGGGCTTCTTTTACTTCGTTGATAAGTAATGTTGCCTCTTCATCAAATACAAAAGTACCTTTGTAATTTTCTTCTACTTCTTGGATATATAAACGATACGCTTCTTTCTCTTCTTGGGTTTTAGGGGCTTCAAAGAGATATTTTACAGCACTATCACTGTCATAGTTTTTTCTTTGGGTTTCTATATAAAGACGACTCGATACACGCAAAAAAGTAGCGTTAGGCTGTAGTTCATAGTGGATAATACGCGCACCATAAGGGGCATCATATTTTCTACCTTTTCTATCCCAAAAGCTATAGAGCATGAGAGAAGTACCATTGATTTCATAGCTTCCTTGTTTGATACTTTTATCTGCACATCCTCCTGTTGTATCTTCCAATATATGGGTAATTTCAAAGTCCAAATCAGTCTTGTCTTCTTGATACAAACGCATGACTTTTCCTTTGGAATTATAGATGTTATATTCTTCAATACTTAGTTTAAAATCTTGATTTGCAATGCGTATAGGTGTAACTGTAGCACAGAAGAGAAATGTTGTTGTGATAGATAAAAGAAGTAAAATAAATTTCATGGGTATAAACCTTATCAATGTGATGGTGTTGTTCTACACGCTAACTCACTAGGGTAATCACGTGCTATAGCTATAGATTTTGCATTTTCGCTCAATGTATGACTATCTATCTGTATATGAGGGCTAAAAATTCTTTGACCCAAAGAGCTAGACGATATATAGTGTAATGTGATAAATTCTTTGGCGATGCTGTCTATCATATCAAGTACAGAAGAGACTTTGACTATCTCACATCTGGCATAGCGTTCTTTAGGAAAAGAGACTTCTGCTACACGAAGCGTTGGGTCATCTCCTGGGATTTGTTGTGCACCAAAAAGAGGTTTTGAACCTACTCTGGCTGTCGTAAAACTAGGGATAAATTGAGATAAATGTTTAATGGCTGCGTTTGTACGCTCTTTGGTTTCTTCTTTTGACCATGAATTTTCTATCTTTTCCATAAAGTCTTGACCTAGTTGAGGCTGACAACTTAACGCTGTATTGGCAACAAGTCCATCTTCGTAGAGGGTAATATCTTTGGTCATACCATGAAGCTGAAAATATCCATGAGGGTAGGGTGTAAACTGCCCCATCCCCTTAGGTGTACCACGCTCCCCATGAAAAATGATTTCAGGAATACGTAGCTCATTGTAGTGTGTACATCGGCTGATATAGGCTGCTTTAAATTCGACCATTGTCTTACATGGTGTACCTAGCATATCATCTATTTTTCCCGATCTAAATCCTCCTGCGTTAATGAGATAGTCAAAGGACTCTGTATGCTTTTGTTTGTCTTTGGTATAACTTACATTCCATCGTTTCGTATGCTGCTCTTGGGTTATATCATGTACGAGGGTTTGTGTGTGTAGGGTAACAGATGCAAGTTTTTCTAGGCTTAGGGCTATACCTGAAGCTAGTCTAAAAAGATTGAGTCCATACTCTTGTACCATGATAAGAGGAAATTGAACTTTATCTAAGTCTATGTTTTGTGCTACAGGTATCATCCACTCATCACAGCTTTGGGGCAACTTTTTAGGGCTTTGTGCTTTGAGATATTCTATTTGTGCTTTATCATAAATTTTATAATAATTTTGACTTTTACCTAAAACTTGGTTTTTAGAATCTTTTTTTATGAGTAACTCATACTCTTTTTTGAGTAGTTTTAGACGAGGTAGTAGGTCTTGGGGTCTATATTTGTCTTCTTTAGGTAAGACAATTACCGTAGGACGATAATCCACAATATAAGGATAAAAACGTAAAAAATCTATGGATTGTTTCAGTAGGGTAATACATTGTGTATCTGAAATTTCACGGTAAAGATTACCTCCTGCGTGAAGATGACAAAAAGGAGGACCACTCACAAGGCTTGACTCTTGCTCAAAAAGGCTAATATTTACACCTAATTGACCAAAGTACAGTGCTGTACTAGCCCCTGCTACACCTCCACCTACTATAGCAATTTTGGCGACTTTAGCTTTTTTGGCTTTTTTATTACACATAGTTTAAAATTTCTCCAAAATTATCTATGACTACGGTAGGCGAATGTAAGGTAATATCTTCACCATAATTATAGCCATAGCTTACAGCGATACTTTGCATCGCACAGGCATTGGCAGATAAAATATCATTTTTAGAATCGCCAATCATAATACTGTGTTCTATCGCAATACCTAACGTCTTACACACGTGTAGCAGTGGGGCAGGGTGAGGTTTTTTTTCTGTTAATGAATCCCCACCTAAGATAAGCTCAAAGATACCATCAAGTCCTAATTTTACTAAGATAGGAGAGACAAATTCAAAAGGCTTATTGGTTACTATCGCCAAATGATAGCCTTTTTCTGTGAGTTCTTTTAGTGTCTGTGTTACCTGTGGATACGCCACAGTTTCTTCACAAAGATGATGGGCATAAAAGGTCAAAAATATATCTAAAGCATTGGCAACAAGGGCTTTATCTAAAGCTTCATCAATAGTACGTTGCCCAGATAAAGCACGTTTGACTAAGGTTAATGCTCCATTGCCTACCCATCCATGTATGATTTCTAGGCTAAAGGTATCACGATTTAAGGTCGTGAGTGTATGATTGATTGCCAGTGCCAAATCTAAAGCAGAATGAATCAATGTGCCATCCAAATCAAAGATGAGAAGTTTTTTAGTGTCAAATTTCAAATGTGTAGCCTTTATATGTTATCGTTATAATTTTTATTGATTATACATATTTTAGCTAAAAGTGTTATTATCCTATTAAGGCACTACACAAATCAAAACGGTTGTGTGTCATTAAATGCACTTTACCATGGACTTCCATCATCTCATTAAAGATACGTTTAGACAGAGCAAACCCAATTTCTTGTTCTTTCTCTTCTCCATCCATAGAAGCTAGATTCATTTCATCTATAATCACTTTAGGTACAGAAATCCCTGGGACTTTGTCATCGATAAAGTTAGCAGTCCTTGCCCTAACAATAGGAAATTGTCCTAGCACTAAATGGGCTTCTTTGGCAGTTTCTCTAATACTTATCTCTTTGGCTTCATCAAAGAGTGCCAACAGTTCTTTGGCATTCTCTAGGTTATAGACAGGTTGGGTAATAATCGCTCTTGCCCCATAGTTTAGCTTTTTTACCATGCGTTTTTTAAGGCTGTTCATATCCTTTGCCGTGGCATTGCTTACAGCAAAAGGGTAGATGGGTTTAGGAGTAGGTTTGAGTGCTTTGTTACTATAGTCTACACCTTTGTTGAGGTGATGGATGATACTTAGTAATAAAGTAGAATCACGCTCTAAGACACCTTTGACATCAGGTTGATCCGAAAATTTAGCAGGATCCCCCGTGAGTGCCAAGATACAACGCAAATCAAAATCATTTGCCCCCAATAAAGTAGACTGTAAAGAGAGCTTGTTTTTATCACGCATACTCATCGTAGCGATAACAGGTTTTCCAAAGGCTTGTTGGACTTTAATAGCCGAGAGTACGCCAGACATTTTGAGTTTGGCTAGGGGGTTATCTGTACATGAAAAGCCTGTGACTTTTTCATGTAAATTATATTTTTTTATATCTTCTATCACACTGTTGATAGACGCACCATGAGGGGGATTTATCTCCACGGTAATAAAGTTTTTTTCAAGGCAAAGGACATCACAAAATTTTTCAAACATATTAATTACTTCTTTTTTAGATTTATGGCTATAATTCTATCTAAATAATACATAGAGGTATATAATGAAGAAATTAGCCGTATTTGATTTTGATTCCACATTGATGGATGGTGAGACGATTGACTTTTTTGCCCAAGAGTTGGGTTTTAAAGATAAAGTGGTGGCTATTACCAAACGTGCCATGGCAGGAGAGCTAGATTTTTATGCCTCTTTAGTAGAACGTGTCTCTTTACTCAAAGGATTACCCCATAGCAAAGTAGAAGAGATATGTCAAAATCTTCCTATGATGAATGGTGCATCAGAAGTGGTAGCAGGACTCAAAGCACGTGGGTATACGGTGGTTTGTTTTTCTGGAGGTTTTAGAGATGCTACACAACCTGCTTGTGCAACATTAGGCATTGATGCAGATTTTTCCAATTTTTTACATGCAGAAGAAGGGATACTTACAGGGGCTGTCGGAGGAGAAATGATGTATTCAAATGCCAAGGGCGATATGATAACACGATTGCAATCACTCCTAGGGATTGACCGTGCCAATACTCTAGTAGTAGGAGATGGTGCAAATGACCTTAGTATGTTTGCTCATGCAGATACCCGTGTGGCTTTTTGTGCTAAACCTATCTTAAAAGAAGCCGCAACACATTGCATCGATGTCAAAGATTTAAAAGAGATTTTGAAGATAGTGTAAGGCTAAGTCTTGTAGCAAAATCTTCAAAAGAGGGCAAGGAGAGCAGGGTTTCTCTTTGTTGTACTCCCCACATCGGTTCAGGAAAATAATTATCATTGCTAAAACGCGCCATAATATGCCAATGTACATGAGGCATATAATTACCAAAAGAAGCAATATTGATTTTATCAGGGGTATAATAGAGTAACATCTCTTTTTCTATTACATCAAGTAATGTATATATTTCTAATTTAATATTTTGAGGTACTTCGCTCATCTCTTTATACTCTTTTTTGGTAAAAATCATAAGCCAAGGAATTTGACTCTCTTCTTTTTGAATATAAATTACTTCATTTTCATAGAGTATTGACATTAACGTATCCTTTGTATCGTTGTTTTACCTAGTTTATAAATAGTCGAAGCTTCTGTTTTTTGATTTAGAGGGCTAATAATAATATCGGCACTATTTTTAGCAAAGGTTTCATCATAGCTATGAGTACTAAGATTGGCAGAAGTGGTATATGCCCACTTTATACGGTCTAAAAGTAGAAGATGATGCCTATCATATATGATACGATAAGAGTGTGTATTTGGAAAGATAAAAGTGGTTTTAGTAGAGCGTCTGACTCTGTTTTTGTGTAGTGTAGGTACACGCGTGAAATTTTGAAGTGTAGCCATAGAATTGACAGCTTTAATATAGTGTTTATGAGAAGGACGCTTTTTTATTTTATCAAGTTTTTGAGGATTTTGAGACACAAACCCGATAGAAGTATCGGTTTGTGTAAGAAAAACGGTATCTTTTAGCATTTTTAGGCTAAATAATCTTGCAATGCTTTAGGGATAAGTTCCCCATTTGTGGCTTTGAGTTCTTTAATTGCCATGGCTGTAGCACGGGCTGCTGCTATGGTAGTAAAATATGCTACATGATTGGAGAGTACAGATTGTCTAATACTTTTTGCATCGGTTTTAGAGGCTTTGTCATCAGAGGTATTGATGGCTAAGGCTATCTCTTCATTTTTAATCATATCATCAATATTTGGACGACCTTCAGAAATTTTTAGTACTTTTGTAGATTTTACTCCTGCTTCTTTTAATGCTCTATGTGTGCCTGATGTGGCAACAATTTCAAAGCCTAAATCACTAAACATTTTTCCAATTTCACCTGCGTGAGGTTTGTCAGTTTGTGTTAAAGAGATAAAAAGTTTCCCTGAAAGAGGTATATTGTTTTTAGAAGCAAATTGACTTTTGGCAAAAGACATACCAAAATTATCTGAAATACCCATCACTTCACCTGTTGATTTCATCTCTGGCCCTAAGATAAGGTCAGACCCAGGGAGTTTGTTGAAAGGGAAAACAGCTTCTTTGACAGCAACATGACCTTTAAGATTAGGTTCCATAATCTTTTTATCAAAGTTTACCACATTAAACGTATCATAAAATTTTAAGGCTTCTTTGAGGTCACCTTGTATCATTACTCTTGTGGCTACTTTTGCTAGAGGTACACCTGTGGCTTTACTCACAAATGGCACAGTTCTTGATGCTCGTGGATTGACTTCAATCAGATAAATCTCTCCTTTATGGATAGCATATTGGATATTCATCAACCCCACTACACCCAAACCAAGGGCAATTTGGGCTGTTTGCTCTTTGACTTCATCTTGAAGTTCTTGTGAGATAGACATTGGAGGCAAGGAACAAGCAGAATCTCCAGAGTGGATACCTGCTTCTTCAATATGTTGCATGACCGAACCAATATAGACATCTGTACCATCACAAATTGCATCCACATCAAGCTCAATGGCATTGTCTAAAAATTTATCAATCAGCACAGGTGCATCATGGGAAACGCTTACTGCCTCATCCATATATTGTTTGAGCTCTTTGTCATGATAAACTGTTTTCATACCACGACCACCTAGTACAAATGAAGGACGTACAAGTACAGGATACCCAATGCGATTGGCAACAAGAAGGGCTTCATCTTTGGCAAAAACGGTACCATTTTCAGGTTGTTTAAGTCCCAAATTATCGATAAAAGCAGAGAAAAGTTTTCTGTCTTCAGCAAGGTCAATGACTTTTGCTGTAGTTCCAGAGATATTAGCACCAATAGCTGTGAGTCGTTTGGCAAGTTTAAGAGGTGTTTGTCCTCCAAAATGTACGATAACGCCATCAGGCTTCTCTATATCAATAACATTTCTTACATGTTCAAAATCAATAGGCTCAAAATAAAGAATATCCGAAGTATCATAATCAGTCGAAACCGTCTCAGGGTTACAGTTATACATGATGGACTTTACACCCATATCTTCAAGTGCAAAAGCAGCATGAACACAACAGTAATCAAACTCAATCCCTTGACCAATACGGTTAGGCCCTCCACCAATAACAAGTACTTTTTTCTCTTTTACTATCTCTTCTGTTTGAGGTAATTGTGTAATATTTGTCGTAGAATAAAGATAGGGTGTAAGGGCTTTAAACTCAGCCGAACAGGTATCTACTTCATTATATTCTAATCGAATATTAAGTTTTTCTCTGGCTGAATAAATATCATTTTCATTGAGATTAAGGCTCTCTTTTTTGTTGATAACTTGTGCAATCATTTCATCAGAAAAACCATCGGCTTTGACTTCTCTAAGACGTGTGGCATCAGAGAGTAGGGCAATATCCATTGCTTTTTCAACAAGCATAAGTTCTTCTAGCTGATAGAGAAACCATGGGTCTATTTTGGAGAGTTCAAAGATCTCTTCTGCACTAAGCCCTCGTCTTAGACCTTCAAAGACATAGAGCATACGGTTTTCATTAGGACGACGAATTTCACGTAAGAGTTCTTCTTCATCACAAGCAATAGGATTAAAGCCAATGAGTCCTGTCTCTAGTGAACATAGTGCTTTTTGGAAAGATTCTTTAAAAGTTCGTCCTATTGCCATGGCTTCACCTACTGATTTCATTGCCGTAGTCAAAGTAGAGTTTGCAAGAGGGAACTTTTCAAAGGTAAATCGTGGTAATTTAGTCACAATATAATCAATGACTGGCTCAAAAGATGCAGGTGTACCTGTGATGTCATTGTCTATCTCATCAAGGGTAAATCCAACGGCTAAAAGTGTGGCTACTTTGGCAATAGGATACCCCGTTGCCTTAGAAGCTAGGGCAGATGAACGTGAAACTCTTGGGTTCATTTCAATCACTATCATACGTCCCGTATCGGGGTCAATAGAAAACTGTACATTAGAACCCCCCGTATCTACACCAACTTCTCGTAAAATTTTGAAAGAAGCATCACGCATATTTTGGAACTCTTTATCGGTAAGCGTAAGGGCAGGAGCGATAGTAATCGAGTCTCCTGTATGCACACCCATGGGGTCAAAGTTTTCGATAGAACAGACGATAATACAATTATCGGCTTTATCTCGAATCACTTCCATCTCATACTCTTTCCAACCAAGCATAGATTCCATGACTTCAATCTCATTAATAGGACTGGCATCTATACCTTCTTTGGCTAGAACTTTGAACTCTTCCATATTATAAGCGACACCAGACCCACCACCTGCTAAGGTAAATGAAGCACGAGAAATAACAGGAAAACCTATCTCTTTAGCCACTTTCATGGCTTCTTCAACAGTATAGGCATTGGCACTTTTGGGTAAGTCCATACCTATTTTTACCATAGCTTCATTAAAAAGATGTCTGTCTTCACCTTTTTTGATGGCATCGGGATGCGCCCCTAAAAATTCAACATTTTCAAGCATCCCTGCTTCGTACATATCCATAGCGACATTAAGTGCTGTTTGACCTCCCATTGTGGGTAAAATAGCATCAACATTTTCTAATTTGATGATTTTATCAATAATTTTAGCTGTAATAGGTTCTACATAAGTTCTATCAGCAAACTCTGGGTCGGTCATAATAGTAGCAGGATTAGAGTTGATAAGAACGACTCTATAGCCTAACTCTTTGAGTGTTTTGGCCGCTTGTGTACCAGAGTAGTCAAATTCACAAGCTTGTCCGATAACGATAGGGCCTGAACCGATAAGTAAAATAGTGTTGATGTCATTGCGTTTTGGCATGGAGAATTACCCTTAGTTTTTAGTATGATATTATAGCAAAAACCCCTTTAAAAAAGGTCTAAAGTATCTGTATCAAAGTTATTAGGAGTCTTAATTTTTTTAATTTTTTCTTTTACTATAGGCTTTTTCTCTTGCTTCTTCTTTTCTTTTTCTTTTTTAAGACTATTTATTTCAGATGTAGGCTCTGGTTCAATGCTCTCTTCTTGTGTTTGATCTACACGAAGAGGGATACTAGATACCAATGGTTCTGTACTATTTTGTTCATTCATAGGGCTAAACATTTTTTTATCTTTATTTTGGAAATCTACAATAGAGACAAGAGATGTTTCTTTTTTCTTAGTTAAATTTACTTTAGTATTATCAAGTCCTTGTGTAAGTGACGGTTTTGCATTATGAATGAGAAAAAATGTTTTTGGATGAAAAATATCACTATAGGTTTTAATATGTGCAACAGTATAAGAACTTTGAACTTCTATTTTACTGACAATACCCACAGGTATATCGATAAAGAAAATATCATCAAGCCCAGATGTCATGACTTTATCGCCTACTTTGATATTGTGCCATTTGGGTATAAACTTAATAATCATCTCATTTTGGCTATGACCTAAGGCAATACCAGGGGCTTTGCTCTCACCAATAAACACAGAAAAACGGCATTTTTTGTCTGATGTGAGATAGCCATAGAGTTGGTTACTACTTACTTTGGCAGTACCTGCAACAACATTTTTTTGGATAATACCATAGAGTTTATCTTCTACGAGTCCTTTAGGCTTTGTTAAGATTACTTGTGAAAAAGTATTGAGTTTGACATAAGAGATAGTTTCTACGATAGAGACAGAAGAGATAGGTAAAGTATCTAAATCTGGCAATATATCATAAATACTTTTGATACCTTCAATATAGTGCATTTGCTCTAAAAGACGTTTATTTAAGTGACGATTTTCCAAACTTAATTTTTCGATAGACTCTTTTTGAAAAATATAAGAATGGCTTTTGTTGCTTAACTCTTGGGTAAAACTTTGATACCCTTGTTTGATGGGGTTAATCGTATCTAAGAGTGCAGTAGTAATACCAGTATCTTTTCTTGATAAAAGTACTGTGAGCATAAATAATACTACAGCAATAATAATAAGTCTAGTCTTCATAAGCCATTTGTTGGAGTAAATCTATCTCATCAAGAGCAATACCTGTTCCTTTTGCTACAGCAAGTAAAGGGTCTTCAGCGATATACACAGGAAGTTTTACAATATCAGAAAGATATTTATCCAATCCTCTAATCAATGCTCCTCCACCTGTAAGGATAATACCATTTTCAACAATATCACCAGCAAGTTCTGGAGGGGTTCTTTCTAGCACATCTTCTAGGGCATTAGCAATCTCTTCAAGAGAAGCTTCCATTGCTGCTCTCATGTGTTCTGAAGAAACTTCTATCGAAGCCAAACTTCCTTCTACATGGTCTCGACCTCTGACGGTGGTCACTAATTCTTCTTCCAAGATAATGGCTGTACCTATTTTGATTTTTAACTCTTCAGCGACTCTCTCACCAATCAATAGATTAAAATTCTTTTTGATATAATCAATAATTGCTTGATCCAAAGTGTCTCCAGCTGTACGGATAGATTTAGAAATAACCAATCCACCTAGAGAAGTGACACCAATTTCTGTCGTTCCTCCACCAATATCTACCACAAGGTTACCATTGGGGTCTTTGACGGGAATACCAGCACCAATCGCTGCTGCCATTGGCTCTTCGATAAGATAGACATATCTAGCACCTGCATTTTCAGCAGAGTCTTTGACTGCACGGCGTTCAACCTGTGTAAGTCCATAAGGAACACAGATAATAATACGAGGAGAGAAAAAACCTTTTCTTTTGTGTGCTTTTTCTATAAAGTATCGAATCATCATTTCAGTCACTTCAAAATCAGCAATCACACCATCTTTCATCGGACGTATTGCCTTGATGTTACCTGGTGTTTTACCTACCATATCTTTGGCTTCTTGACCCACTGCTAAGATACGTTGTTGACCATGTTTATCATATTGAATTGCCACGACAGAAGGTTCATTGATACTAATACCTTGACCTTTGACCAAAACCAACGTATTGGCTGTTCCTAAATCTATTGCTAAATCATTGGAGAACATTCCGAGTATTTTTTTTAACATTTCTCTTTTCCTTTAATATTTATACTATTTTTCTTATGCTGTTTTTTTATCTTTGATATAGAGGGGTTTTGCACCACAACTTACCACATCTTCTGTAATAATGACTTCATATCCAACAAGTTCAGGTAACTCATACATAATATCAAGCAATATCTCTTCTAAAATAGAACGTAATCCTCTTGCACCTGTTTTTCTATCTAAAGCTTTTTGTGCGATAAGGATGAGAGCATCTTCTTCAAAACTAAGCTTTACTTCATCAATAGCAAAAAGTTTTTGATATTGTCTTACCAATGCATTTTTAGGTTCAACCAAAATACGCACCATGTCTTCTTTGCTAATCTCACCTAAGGTAGCCAATACATGTAAACGTCCAATAAGCTCAGGAATAAGCCCATAAGAGACCAAATCATCAGCTTCTACAAGGTGTAAAAGGTTTGCTTCTTCTTTCTTAGAACGTTTTTCTTGTCCAAAGCCTAAAGTATTTGCCCCTAGTCTTCGCTTTAAAATATCATTGAGTCCATCAAATGCTCCCCCACAGATAAATAAAATATTAGAGGTATCTATCTGAATAAAATCTTGATTAGGATGTTTACGTCCCCCTTTTGGTGGGATGTTAACCACAGACCCTTCAATGAGTTTAAGCAAAGCTTGTTGTACACCCTCGCCACTTACATCACGTGTAATCGAACGGTTTTCACCCATACGTGCAATTTTATCAACTTCATCAATAAAGACGATACCTTGTTCTGCTTTTTTAGGGTCACCATCAGCGGCCATGAGCAACTTAGTAAGGATATTTTCTACATCTTCACCTACATATCCTGCTTCTGTAAGGTTTGTGGCATCAGCAATGGCAATAGGTACATTGAGAAACCTAGCAATAGTCTGAGCCAAAAGTGTTTTACCAGACCCCGTAGGACCAATGAGTAAAACATTTGATTTTGATATTTGTGTATCATCTTCTTCTATCGTATCTTTAAAGAGACGTTTATAATGATTATATACAGCCACTGAAAGAGTCTTTTTGGCTTTTTCTTGACCTATTACATATTCACTTAACATACTGTCTATCTCTTTTGGTGTATAAAGTACATGTGTTTCTAACTCTGTGTTAGAAGTATCTGGGTCTTCTTCCCCAAATAATATTTTGTGGGCTGATACAATACAATTAGAACAAATATACGCACGTTCCCCTGCAATAAGTGGATTTTCTTCACTCTCTGCTGTTTCGCAAAAGCTACATGCTTTAATACTCATAATTTAACCTTTCTTGATTCGTGTAAATGGAATACCTCTTTTGGAGGTTTTAATAAATTCACAAAGTTTTCTGACCTTATCCGATGATGTAGACTCAAAAATTTCTTGTGCCACTTCTTGTAAGGGCTTACCTTGCTCAAAAAGTGCTCTATATGCTAGTTTAAGTTGATTGATGTCTTCTCTTGATAGATTTCTTCTTAGCCCTGTAAGGTTAAGCCCTCTGAGTGTGGCACGGTTACCCTCCACCAAACAATAGGGGGGTACATCTTGTGCCAAAGCACTCGCTCCTCCGACCATTGCATAGTCCCCAACATGCACAAATTGGTGTATAGGGGTAAGTCCACCTATGACCACATGATTACCTAGTTCTACATGTCCTGCGAGTGTTGCTCCATTGGCTAAGATACAGTGATCTGCGATGATGACATCATGCCCTAAATGTACATATCCCATAAGCAAATTATGATGCCCTATCTTCGTCACAGAACCTCCCCCTTTGGTACCAGGGTTGAGCAGGGTAAATTCTCGAATAGTATTGTTGTCACCAATAATGAGTTGTACAGGCTCACCATCATATTTCAAATCTTGGGGGATACTTCCTATGGTAGCATGAGAAAAAATACGATTGTTTTTACCAATCGTTGTATCTCCCTCTATCACGGCATGAGATGCTACTGTTGTGTTAGAACCAATAGAAACCTTAGACCCAATATAAGCAAAAGCACCTATAGAGACATTTTCTCCCAAGATAGCACCTTGCTCAACCACAGCAGTTTTATGTATAGTAGGCATCAAAGACTATTTATCTACAATCATAGCTTTAAGTTCAGCTTGAGCCACCAATTTGTCATCTACATAGGCTTTTGCATCAAGTTGCCATACAGCACCTTTATTTCTCATTACATTGATTTTGTAAATCAATTGATCACCAGGGGTAACAGGTGCTCTAAATTTGGCTTTATCTATACTCATAAAATAGACTACTTTGTTGGCTATTTCTTCTTGTGTAGCATTGTCCATACTCTTAAAAGCCAATACACCACCTGCTTGTGCCATACCTTCTAAAATCATCACCCCTGGGTAGATAGGGTGTCCAGGAAAATGCCCTTGAAAAACAGGTTCTGAAATAGAAACATTTTTAAACCCTTCTATATATTCACCTTTAGTGAGTTCTGTAATTCTATCGACTAAAAGAAATGGGTATCTATGGGGTAGTATATTTTGTATATCAACAACATTATAAATCATACTATGAAGACCTTTGTATAAAAATTGCTCAATTCTATCTAAAAATTAGTAAAAATTGGGTTATTTTAATATCAAAACTTCTTTTACATCGCTATATGTTTTACTTTGACACAAAATTTCAATCTTTTTATCAGGTATCGTATCGACCACCACAATACATGAAAGGTCATAAGGTGTGAATCCCATTTTAGAACGTACTTGAACTTCATCCAAAAAAGGAGGAGGGGCATAGAGTAGCTCTGTGACACTAGTATAATCGGTTTTTGCTAAATGATTGTAATATGCTAAGGTAATAAACTGTACTTCATCACGATTCATGTAGTGGATACCGTTGATTTTATACGCTATTTTACCACGACTATAGTCACCTTTGAGTGTTGAATAGGGTAAAAAGTGTGCTGCTACTACTTCTTTTCGTACACGTAAAAGTCCAGAGATTAAACGCCAATTTAAAAAGCGTTGTTTGATAATTTGGTGAGATACACATTCATCTTCTAGGATTAAACGCTTTTCATATAATGCGATACGCTCTTCTATAGATTCTGGTTGTACTTGTTGTGATAGAGGCGAAAAGAGTTCATCGGCTAGTTTGGATTGTTGCTCACGTTGGATATTGAGTCCGAACATACAGCCACAATAGTTTTGGCGATAAAGAGCATTCTCTTTTGCTAAAATATTTTGCTCTTGTGTGCCTGATGCTTTACGATAATCAGGGGCTATAAAAGCAATCCCTTCTCTTTGTGCTAAGGCATCTCCTGCAATTTGTAGTTGTTTGAGTGATTTTTTAGGACTTGTGAGAAGTGTAGAGGTAAAGCTACTCTCTCCTAATGCCGAAGCTTTTTGGGCTGAGACTTCAAAACGTCTATCAAAACAAACCCCACAACGAGAGCCTTTTTCTGGTTCATGCTCCAATCCTCGTACAGCTTCTAGCCACTTCTCTACATCATACTCACCCTCAATAAGTCTAATCCCTAATATCTTACAACTTCTCTTTACATCGAGTAAACGTAAATAATATTCACTATAAGGATGTATATTAGGGTCATAAAAAAACCCTATAAGTGTCTCATCAGGGTACTCTTTTTGAAGCTTTTGTAAAAAGTAATGACTGTCTACAGAACAGCAGATATGAACCAACATAAGAGGTAGCCTTTAAAACGTGATTTTTTCGTATTGTAGTATTCTTTTTTATGATTGTCAATAGTAAAATATTATCATCCAATTCTCTTTATGGCTGTGACAGGTACTTGTCCCTTCTATATTGTTGGATGTTAAAAAATAGGCGTTACTTTCTCTAACTGCCTCATTTTTTTAATATATTCTCTATATTTAAATTTCTTAGCCATCTCTAAAGTATATTTATCTCGCTTTACCGTATCTAAAAATCTATCCCGTATGATAATCTCATCTTGTGTCTCTATAAAATCTAACAACTCTTGATTATCTAACAATGCTTTTATCTCTTCTCTTGAAAGATATGTATTTGTATAGGTAAAATATGATTCATTTGTCATTATATAAGACCCTCTAATCCTACTTTTTCTACTCTTTCCAGTAATTCTTTTATATAACTGACTCACTTCTCTTATCACATACCCTCTTAAATAGTCTCTCTTCTTCCGATTATATTCCATTTCATCATATATAGGGTCTTTTTTTAATATCTTATCAAATTTCCCTTCATCACTATAAAGAGTAAACATAATCCGTGTTAAATACTTCTTGATAAAGACCTTATAAAGGGACTCTACATCTTTATACTTCTTACACTCAGAATACTTCAAAGTGCCAAGTACTTGATTTTGTATATGTTCTATTCTGATAAATACTTTAGCATCATATACATTTGAAAGTACTTTTTTATTCTTTCCACTCCCTCTCCTATCCATAAGATTTTCTCTATAATCTAACCCTAGATAATCTTCATCAAAACGCTCTATACAAAGCAAGGCAAAACGATACTCTACCCTTGATTTAAAAACCTCATACTCACTCTTGGCTTCTATAAAGTCTTGCATACTTCTCTCAAATTCTTCTTTATAGAACGCACTGATAGCCCTATTGTCATGGGTTTCTTTTAATTGTGTTGCTTTTGTATCTCCAAATATACTGCGTTTTGTTAGATTAAAATCTGTTTTTGTGATGAGTTCTTCTACATACACTCTATCTTTCAAACTAAATCTAACTATTACTCGTAATAAAGGTCTCTCTTTTGAAGACACTAGCACTAAACCATGAGTATCATTTCTAGTTGTATAATATGTATACTCAATAGAGGGCTTCTGCATCAATACTTTTCGTAATGTTGAAAATTCTATTTTATCTACCTCTAATCTTGTGATATTGACCTCTTGCCATGCCTTATCTTTGGGCTTCCATTTATCAAAGAGTACAGAAGAAAGCGTATTTTCAGGCTTTTTGTATTTTGAAACCAATGCCTTATCTATTATCTTACGCACCTTATTTTGCATCTCTATAGAAAGATTATCTTCTACTTTTTGGAAAGAATGCCTGGTATCTATTCTATTTTTAGATTCCCATGTAGAAATATATCTTTCTACATACGCAGAAGAAAAAGTCATGCTAAAAATACTCAAAACAATGATTAAATTGATAAAATAGTTTAAATTTTTTCTAAAAAATCCTTTTTTCTTCTCACGATAAAAAACGATAATTTCATAAAATATAAAAATACTTAGTACGATTAAATGTAATGTTGAAGACCATAAAAATAAAGCATGATAGTCTGAACCATTTCTTATAATAAAATAAAGAGGAATGACAAAAGGTACATAGACAAAGAATAGAAGACTAAGCAGAAAAAGTATGATATTTCGAGAAGAGATAATGATTGCTACAGGTGCAGAAGCAAATAAAAAAATTGTCAACCAAAAGCTACTGATATGTAATATTTCTGAAACGATGTCTACCATAACATGACCTTTTTGTATTTTAGAGTTAAATTTTGGGTTTAGTTATTATAGTCAAAGTATCTTATTCTAAATTAAGTTTACGATGCTATAATTTCGGCATACGGTTATACTGTATTGAAAAAGCCAAATTCATCGAGAGGTGGGTACGGAAAGTCCATGGGTCTCACGTAGACAGCCAGACTACCAATAGCAAGTTTAACTTCTATCTTTTGATAGTTATTCAGCTTCTATTATTTAAGTATTTTAGTGATTTGTCTGTTTAACTTATTTATGCAAGTTAACATTCTTTTCCCTAAAAACATTTGTTTACTCTTAGAGTTGCTAGATAGACAATCACTAGATACTTAATTTTATAAATTCTTATTATCCCTTTTTTTCACTCATTTACTTACTATTCTTTATTTTCATTAGCTATAATTCTATCTAATTATATTTACGAGGATTTCAGATGCAGTTCATAGAAACACGAGGAAATGATGGTACAAAGCCATCATCTGTACTATTTTCAGAAGCAATACTTAGCCCAAGTGCCAGTTTTGGTGGACTTTATGTACCCCAAACATTGCCTAATCTTGATAAAGCTTTTTTAGAGGGGCATCTCTCTAGCCACTACAAGACATTGGCATTAGACTTTTTAGAATCATTTGGTATTGATATAGAAACGGAGGTACTCAAAAGTGCTTTAGATAGATATGATGCCTTTGATGACCCCTCTAACCCTGTACCTCTCTCAAAGATAGAAGACGATTGTTTTGTCTCCGAACTATACCATGGTCCTACACGAGCCTTCAAAGATATGGCATTACAGCCTTTTGGTTATGTCCTCTCTCGTGTTGCACAAAAAAAGGGTGAACAATACCTTATCATGGCAGCCACATCAGGAGACACAGGCCCTGCTACACTAGAGACTTTTAAGAATCAAGACAATATACAAGTAGCATGTCTCTATCCTGATGGTGGTACGTCAGATGTCCAAAGACTACAAATGGTCACAGAAGATGCCAAAAATCTCAAAGTCATAGGGGTAGAAGGCAATTTTGATGATACACAAAATACACTCAAAGATTTACTTGCTTCAGAAGAGTTCAAAGCACAATTAGCCCAAAAAAATATCAAACTCTCAGCAGCAAACTCTGTAAACTTTGGGCGTATTATCTTTCAAATTATTTATCATATTCACTCGTATTTAGAACTTGTAAGAAAAAATGAAATATCTATGGGCGAAAAGGTTTACCTTGTTGTCCCTTCAGGTAACTTTGGTAATGCTTTGGGTGCATACTATGCCAAAAAATCGGGACTCCCTATAGAAAAAATCCTTATCTCTTCTAATAGTAACAATATTTTGACCGATTGGATAAATAATGGTACCTATGATTTGACAACACGAGAGTTGATACAGACAGACTCTCCTGCGATGGACATCTTAAAAAGTTCTAATGTAGAGCGTATCATGTTTGATAAATTTGGTGCAACACGTACCAAAGAACTCATGGAATCTTTAGCAAATGACGGTAAATATCAGCTAACTAAGAGAGAATTGGCACAGTTACGTGAAGATTTTGATGCCTCTTTTTCAGATGATAGCGAATGTGAAGCCGTAGTAGGGAACTATGCCAAAAAAGGCTATATTATGGACCCTCATACGGCTACATGTATGAAAGCCTACGATAGCCTAAGAGAAAAACCACTCAAAACGATTGTCTATTCTACAGCTGAATGGACAAAGTTTTCTCCCTCTGTAGCCAAAGCATTGGGTCAGCACGTGACAGAAGACACCCAAGCCCTAAAATGGGTCAGTGACAATACCAACGTCACAGTACCAGCGATGATAACCGAACTCTTTAGCAAACCAGTGATACACACAGTCATCGTACCTAAAGAAGGTATCCAAGATGAAATGTTAGGGTTTTTGTAGCCATTAACAAATCACAAGATATTGATAGTGACATGATATTTTTATGCTATAATGATTTAAACTAAAATCATAGGTATTCTATCATGTCACTCTTTCAAAATTCTGTACTTCGTCAGCACTTAGAAAACATCAATCATAGCGAAGCACTCCACGCTTTTGAAGTCTACAAAGAAGCGTTTCTTCCTAAAATAGCAAATATCAAAACATCCAAAGAAGAGCAGTATCAGTATGGTTTTCTTGATGATTTGTTTGTCAAAGTCCTTGGCTATACACTCAACCCCACACCCAACTACAACCTCATAGCAGAACAAAAAAACCTAAGCGATGCTAAAAAGGCAGATGGAGCAGTGCTTAAAGATGGTAAAGTCATAGCCGTCATAGAACTCAAATCGACCAAAACCAAGTCTATGGATAAGATAGTCAATCAAGCCTTTAACTACAAGCATAGCCATCCTACCTGTAAGTATATTATCACTTCTAATTTTGAGAAATTACGTTTTTATGTGGAGCATTCTGATAAGTATGAAGAGTTTAACCTTTTTGAACTCGATGTTGAGAGGTTTACACTACTCTACACGCTACTCAACCAAGAGAGTATCTTTGCCGATGTGGCACTTTCTCTTAAAAACCAATCTAAACTACAAGAAGAGAATATCTCTAACGAGCTTTACAAAAAATACGCCACACTAAGAACCAATCTTTTTGAGAATATTATCCAAAATAATCCTAGTATAGACAAACATATCTTACTAGAGAAGACACAAACGATACTTGACCGTATGGTATTTATCTTTTTTGGTGAAGATAGGGGCATACTCCCTCCAAATACTATCAAGGATATAGTAGAACATTATGAGGGAGATATAGAAGACAGGGAGCTTTGGCACTTTTACAAAATCTACTTTAATGCTATCAACAAAGGCAATGCAAAACTCAATATCCCAGAGTATAATGGTGGATTGTTTGCTACCGATGTGTTGTTGGACTCTCTTGTGATAGAGTCTAGTGTACTAGATACTTCGCCGTTGTCATTGAGTGCCTATGACTTCAACACAGATATAGACGTAAATATCTTAGGGCATATCTTTGAAAACTCACTCAATGACATAGAAGAGCTAAAAGCCCGTATAGAAGATACCAATTTTGATGCCAAGCAGTCTAAACGTAAAAAAGATGGGGTATTTTATACACCTGAGTACATCACTAAATACATCGTAGACCATACCTTAGGTGCATTGTGTCACAGTAAAAAAGAAGCATTACGTTTAGATGATGTAGACATCCTCATACCCAAAAACCCAAAAAATCTTAACAAGGGTGAGCGTAAACAAAAAGAGGCTCTTGATGCATACCGTGCCTACCTTTTAGGACTCAAAATCCTTGACCCTGCTTGTGGAAGTGGAGCATTTTTGAACCAAGCACTAAACTACTTACTCGAAGAACACGCGTTTATAGATGAGAGTATCAAAACCCTCATGGGTGGCTCGGTTCTTGGGCTATACGATGTAAAAAAGGGCATTTTAGAAAACAACCTCTACGGCGTAGACATCAATGCCGAAGCCGTAGAAATAGCCAAACTCTCACTATGGCTTAGAACCGTAGAGAGTGGACGAAAGCTAAACAAACTAGCAAACAAGATAAAGGTAGGAAACTCGCTGATAGATGATAAGTCTGTAGCTTCTGATGCCTTTGTGTGGGAAGAGGAGTTTAAAGAAGTCTTTGAACAAGGTGGGTTTGATGTTGTGATTGGGAATCCTCCGTATGTGCAAGTAAGGGTATTAGATAAAGAACATAAAAGTTTTTTTGATGCAAAATATCAATCTGCGTATAAACAGTATGATATTTATATATTATTTTATGAATTAGGATTAAATATATTAAATGATAATGGAATTTTGTCATATATTACTCCCAATAAATTTTACCTAGCAGATTATGGAAAGAATATTAGAAAGTATATTCTTAATCATAGCTCAATACTAGAAATAGTAGATGTCTCAATGATGAATATATTTGCAGAAGCATCTGTTTATCCAACAATAATTAATTTGAAAAAAGATATAAGTGTAGATAATATTATTGATATATATCCTAAGGTAACAACACAAGAAGAATTAGCACATAATAAAGCATTACAAATAGAACAAAAAGAAATTAATAATGAAGCAAGTGATTATATTATTAACTTGAATATAGAAAACCGTTTCTTACTTGAAAAAATGGAAAATAAAGGGAAGCCTATTGGTGATTTTCTTAAAATATCTCGTGGGTTTAGACCACCAAAAGAAGAACTTGTCACACAGACAAAAGTTGATAATTCATACCCTTATATAATTGGTACAGCATTATGTGGTGCTTACTGTTTAAATTGGAGTGGTGATAGAGTAATTTATAATGAAAATGAAATCCCAGAATCTAAACCTTTAAATATATTTTTACAACCTAAAATTTTAATACGTGATATAGGCTTAAAATTTAATGCATATTTTGATGATAGTAATTTATTATGTTTGAAAACGATATATTTTATATATGATGCATCAAGTGATGAATTGAAATATATAACTTCTTTATTAAATTCCAAATTATTAAACTTTTACTTTTCAGAAAAATATTCTGCAATGCATATTTCGGGTGGATATTTAAGGTTTCGTAAACAATTTATTGAAAAAGTGCCTGTAATATTAAGTGATAATAAACAACCATTTATTGAAAAGTCAAATATTATGTTTGAACTAAACAAAACCTTCCAAACTAAAAAAACAAAATTCCTAAAAAGAGTAAAAGACAACTTCGACCTAGACAAACTCAGCAAAAAACTAGAAGCATTCTATGAACTAGACTTTAAAACATTCCTCAAAGAATTAAAAAAGAAAAAAGTAACCCTAACCCTCATACAACAAGACGAATGGGAAGAATACTTTGAAAGCTATCAAAAAGAACTACTAGAAATCAAAGCCAACATAGACACAACAGATAAAGAGATAGATTTGATGGTATATGGGCTTTATGGGTTGAGTGAGGATGAGGTGGCTTTGGTGGAGGGGAGAGGGTAAAAGTATGACAATTTGACATACTTTTAAAGAATTTATAAAAATGAAACTATAATGATATGAGGAAAAAAAATGAAAAAACCAAATTACAAAAGACAAAAAGCATTATTGGCATTATTAGATATGTTTGATGGAAAACTTTCTAAAATAGAACTACAAAAGTATATGTTTTTGTATGTGCATGAATTTAGTACAGATAAACACTATGCATTTGTACCCTATCACTATGGTTCATTTTCTTATGAAATGTATAAAGATTTACATACCTTAGAAAGAAATGGGCTTTTAAGTATGGGTGAGAAGCAGATAGAGACTACTGTAAAAGGTTTTTTTGAAGATGTTTCATCGGATGAACAGCGAAGTTTATTAAAATTTTTTATGCAATATAAAAACCTTAAAGGTGATGGACTTATAGGACATCTTTATCAAAACTATACATATTATGCTATCAATAGTAAAATTTCAAATAAATTTCTTTCTCAAAAGCAGTTATCTCAATACCAACCAATAGGTACAAAAAGTGCTTTATATACTATAGGGTATGAGGGTAAAAAATTTGAAGAATACCTAAATCAACTGATTCAAAATGATGTTAAAGTCTTGGTTGATGTACGTAAAAATGCACATAGTATGAAGTATGGATTTAGCAAAAAAACGCTTCAAAGTGCTGTTGAAAATCTTGGAATAAGCTATATACATATCCCTAATCTTGGGATTGAATCAGAAAATAGAAAGATGTTACAAACCAAAGCTGATTATGATGCTTTGTTTGCAAATTATGCGAAGACTTTTAAAACAAAAGTTGAAGATATGGCGTATTTGAATGACTTGATAAAAAGTAAGCAGAGAGTAGCTATTACTTGCTTTGAAAATGATGTGAGTTATTGTCATAGAGGGGTTATTGCTAAAAAGATGAAGAGTGGGTTTAAAGTAGAAGTGAAACATCTATGAGAAAGAAAATTCTTATTGTTGCTAAGACTTACCCTACACGCTCAAAAAAATATACTGAATTGGTCTGTACAGCAGGAGTGGATGCAGAGGGGAATTGGTATCGAATTTATCCTATACCTACTAAAACACTAAAGGATTACGAGGGGCTTAAAAAATATACTTGGATAGATGCTGAAATAAGCAAAGATAGCAGTGATTCAAGACCTGAAAGTTATAAAATAAATATTTCCAATATGAACACTTTAGATTTTCTTGATACTAAAAACTCTTGGAAATATAGAAAAGATGTTGTTTTAAAATCCAAAATATATGATAATTTAGAAGAGATTATTTCTTTGGCAAATGATAAAAATGAACTCTCTCTATGCCTTTTTAAACCTAGAAAATTTTTAAATATTCGTTTTGAAAGTAAAGAGATAAAAGAGTTTACAGACGAAGAGAAAAAAGAATTTAAAAATGCCAATGCCAACCTCTTTGAACATAATAGTAGTTGCGAAGTAGAATTTAATGTTATGCCTCAACTTCCCTATAGCATTAAGTTGGAATTTGAAGATATAAATGGGAAAAAGAGTAAAATGAATATTTTAGATTGGGAGATAAGTCAACTCTATCTAAATTTATATAGAAGCAATAACGAGAAAGAGACCAAAGAGAAGATAAAAAATAAAATAGAGAGTCTTATTGAAAAAGATTTGTATTTGTGTTTAGGCACAATGAAACAGATGCACGGTTGGACAAGTAATCCATTTACGATTATTGGGCTTTTTTATCCTCCTAAAGATATTGGGTATACAAGTTCTTTGTTTTAGGTGTCAAAAAATTAATCAGATAAATAATATAAAAGTGGTGGAGGGGAGAGGTATATGAGAAGTATTAAAGAAATTAGCAAAATTCATTTTAGTTCAGGAGCTTTATTTGCACCTAAGATTAGTTTAGATTGGGTAAATGAAGAGTTTCAGTATTGTTACAATCAATTTGGCTCATCTGAAAAGCGTTATGAAGAGTTAAAATATCAAAAAAATATTGCTGTATGTGAAAAAGATATTGTAGCATTTCTTGATGTGTGTGATAGTCTCTATCTAAGAGAATGGAATCAATATGTGTATCGTAACGATGATATATTGGATGGATTAGGCTGGAGTATTGATATAGATATTACTGTAGAGGAGGAGGGGAAGACTACTTTATATCAAGTAGCTGTTGAAGGGTATGCAGCATTTCCAAATGCATACCGTGAATTTATAAAAGGAATAGAAAAACTGATACATGAAAGCATGACTTCTAGGGCATATAATGCACAAGTGATGAAAGAATTTATGGGGCATAATATAAAAGGTTCAGAGAATAGAAGCAATCTTTTCAAAAAGGTCTCTCCTGTAATCCTTGAAGCTATTGAAGGGGAAATAGACCTTTATTTATTGGAGTATAGTATGGAAGATATACTAGATGAATATATGAATATTCTAAGAATTTTTGGTATCTCTGAATCAGATAAATCCATTATGAAGTACTATATTTGGGGATGTGAAGGTAACAAAAATGAAATAGGTATTGAGATATTAGACTTTATTAACCCTTCACTAAAAAAATTATATGAATATGAGTGTAGAATGCTACTAGCAGAAGCTGATATATGGTACTTAGATAAGGAAGCTCAAGAAGATATTGATAGGGTTTTTACGCAAACAAGAATGATACTACTCTATGCAGATAAGCGTAATACATGTTGTGAATCTCATAATCGTGATGATAATAAACGAACCTTGAAAGCACTCTCTTTGGAACTAGCCAAGACTGTCACAAATTTAAAAAAATATACAGATGACAATATGATAACGCATGAATCTTATAATCCCAAAGCCAAAGATTGGCTTAGAGGAAATATTGCAAAATATTTAGACCATATAGAGAAAGAGGCAAAAAAGATAAAAGAGATAGGGTGTTGTATGAGACAATACGATTATACATTACTCAAAGATGAAGCAGTACATGATTTGGTAGTGGTATTGGCAAAAAAACTATTTGATGAAGTTTTAAAATTTATTGATAGGTTACATATCACATTTCAAAGAGCAGAAGGTATTACAAAGAAACTCATCATAAGAGATGGGGATATTATAGACTTGGTAGAAGTGATGGGTAAAAATCATGATTTTTCTGATATTTTACCTTTGATAGAAGTGTTTGATGAACCTTATCCCAACCCCTCCACAATCTCTAAAACTTCTAAGTAAATATCGGTTTTTTCTTCATAGATGGCTTCTATTTGGGCGAGTTCTTCGGTGAGGGTGCTTAGTCCTTTTTCTTCGTAGCATTTTGGGTCGTAGAGGCAGGTGTTGATGGATGCTATTTTTTGTTCTAGTGCTTCTATCTCATCGGGTAGGTTGTCGTAGGTTTGTTGTTCTTTGTAGCTTAGTTTGGTCTGTTTTTTGACTTTGTTTGGCTCTTTTTTTACTACGGTGGCTTTGACTTCTTTTTCTAGGTTAGAGAGTTCTTTGATGGTTTTTTCTATCTCTAGGTATTGGGTGTAAGTTTGGTAAGACTCTTCTATCACCCCATCGCCTTTAAAGATAAAGAGTTTGGAGGCTATTTTGTCTATGAAGTATCTATCATGAGAGACAAAAAGTATCGCCCCAGAGAAGTTGATGAGCTTTTCTTCTAAGATATTAATCGTTTGTATATCCAAATCATTGGTAGGCTCATCGAGTATGAGACAATCTACTTTTTTGGAGAGTAAGAGGGCTAGGGCTACACGGTTTTTCTCTCCACCTGAGAGCATACCTACCTTTTTGGCTAAAAATTCTTTGGGAAAGAGAAAGGATTTGAGATAGCCATAGACATGATAGACTGTACCTTGTACGTCTATTTGGTCGCCTCCATCAGGACAAAAGGTTTCTATGAGGGTTTTGTTATCATCTAGCATTTCTCTGTGTTGGTCGAAGTAGCCTAAGGCAAAGTCTCCTTGTTTGAGCAGTCCACTATCTGGCTGTATGCGTCCTAACATAAGTTTGAGTAGTGTAGATTTTCCTGCTCCATTGATGCCTACAATGGCTATCTTGTCTTTTTGTAAGATACGTGTCGTGAGGTTTTCTATTAGCTTTTTATTGGGTACAGCATAAGAGAGGTCTTCTAGTTCAAAAAGCATTTTTTTGCGAGAGACCCCTTCATCACGGTTGAAATGTTGTTTTTCTCGTTCGAGTTCTACCATCATTTTGTGGATGAGTGTAGGGTTCTTTTTTGCTTGGTCACGCAGTTCATATACCCGTTTTTTTCGTCCTTGATTACGCTTTCCTCTGGCTTTGACCCCTTTGGCTAACCAATCGTCTTCTTGTTTGACAAGTTTGAGTAGGTTCTCATGCCCTTTTTGTAGGCTGTGCATTCGTGCTTCTTTTTGCTCTAGGTAGGCTGTGTATCCTCCTGTATAAGAGATGAGTTCTTGATTGTCTACTTCTATGACACGTGTAGCGATACTTTCGATAAAGTGCCTATCATGAGAGATGAAGAGTAGGGTAAAGTTTTCTTTGAGGAGTATCTCTTCTAAAAATTCTACCATATAGACATCAAGGTGGTTGGTAGGCTCATCGAGTAACAAGACATCAGGCTTTTTCAAAATCAATGAAGCCAATGCCACACGGCGTTGTTCTCCACCTGATAAAGAGACTACAGGACGATGTTCATAGTCTTTGAGATGAAACTCTTGCATGACACGTTCTATCTTATCATCTAAGCTCCATGCGTTGTGGTGGTCAAGAAAAGTAGAAACCTTTTCAAGCTTTTTGAGTAATTCTTTGTTTTCAAAATCTTCTGCCACGGCTAGGCTGAGTGTATCATACTCCTCTTTGGCTTCTTTGAGTTGGGTGAGTTCATTGAGTATGGCATCACGTACATTCAGATGGGCTTCAAACTTAGGTTGTTGTGACAGCATTTCTATATGTATGGCATTGTTGATGATACGTTTGCCCTCTGTAGGCTCTTCTTCTCCCATGATGATTTTCATAAGGGTAGATTTACCACAGCCATTTTGCCCTACAATGGTAACACGTTCACCTTCATTGAGATGAAAATCCACATCATTGAGGAGTAATTTTATATCATATTGTTTTTTAATATTGAAGAGGTCTACAAGTGCCACAGAAAATCCTTGGGTATTAATTATCAGAATTATAGCAGATTTAAGGCTTGATTGGATATATTTCAACATTATTAACGAAGGACAACTATGTTGGAAACCATTATCATTTTATACTCTATCTATACTTTTATGAAGATATACATCTCTATTATGCAAATAGGCTATATCAATGAAGAGAAAAGAAAAGCACCTGTACTTATGTCAGCAGAAAAATATCTAGTCGCAGGTAATTATGCCGTGACCAATGACAAACTAGGGCTTGTCAGCACTTTTGTGGACTATCTCGTATTTATTTGGTGGGTCTTCTCTGGCTTTGCATGGCTTAGTACGATGATACAAACCGATGGGACTATCCTTTCAGCTGTATTGTTTTTATTTGGATTTATCACTGTCAATTTTATCGTAGGACTTCCTTTTGAACTGTATCAAAAGTTTAGCATAGATGAAGCCTTTGGATTTAACAAAATGACACTAAAAATGTATCTGCTAGATACGATGAAGTCTATGCTTCTTTTTGTTATCATTGGTGGGGCAATCTTTGCTCTTTTGGCATGGATTATCGCTTCTTATGAAACTTGGTGGGTATGGGGCTTTGTAGCGATGTTTACGTTTGCAGTGATGGCAAATGTTTTAGCTCCTACGTTTATGGCACTCTTTAATAAATTTTCTCCATTAGAAGAGGGAGAGCTTAAAACACAAATATCAAGCATGATGGAAGAAGTAGGACTCAAAAACGATGGTATCTTCGTCATGGACGCAAGTAAGCGTGATAGCCGTCTTAACGCATTTTTTGGAGGCTTAGGTAAGTCTAAACGTGTGGTACTTTTTGATACGCTCATAGAAAAACTCAATACCAAAGAATTATTAGCCGTCTTAGGACATGAATTAGGACACTTCACCCATGGCGATATTTGGAAAAACATTGGGCTGATGGGTCTGTTGCTTTTTATCGCATTTTACCTCTTTGGTCACTTACCTGAAGCACTTTTTGTCCAAATGGGTGTCATGCCAGAAGCAGGGGTACAAATCGCTATGTTGATGTTGCTTTTGCCTCTACTTTCTTTTGTATTTACCCCTTTTATGTCAGCAGTAAGCCGTCACAACGAATACGCAGCCGATGAGTTTGGCTCAAAAATGGGAGGCAAAAAAAACCTCGTATCAGCATTAATGAAGCTAGTCACTGAAAACAAATCATTTCCAAAATCACACCCTCTGGTCATCTTCTTTTACTACACCCACCCACCCGTTTTAGAGAGATTGAAAGAGCTTGGGTTTGATGCGAGTAATACTATTGTTGGGGAAGAAGGATTGAAGAAAGAGGGGATATTTGAGTTTGTTGGGGATGAGAAGTAGTTTAAGCGTACTTTGTTAAAATAAATAATAAACATAGAAAGGTACATCATGAAAAACTTACTCAAACGTATTACCATAGATACCGAAGTGTGTCATGGTAAACCTACTATCCGTGGGCTTCGTTATCCTGTAGAAATGATACTAGAGTTACTAGGTGCAGGTATGAGTCACTCTGAAATATTAGAAGATTATGAAGATTTAGAACATGAAGATATTCTAGCTGTATTACAATATGCATCAAAACTCTCACAAGTGAAGTCAATTTATAAAGTAGATGTTGCTTGATGAAGTTTCTTTTAGATGCACAGCTTCCTAAAAAGTTGTCACTTTTTTTAAACTATAAGGGTTATGACTCTCTTCATACTTTGGATTTACCTCAAAAAAATAAGAGTAAAGACAGTGAACTAAATACTATTTCTATAGAACAACAAAGAGTTGTAATTTCTAAAGATATGGATTTTGTTGAGTCTTTACTTATCTCAAATAAGCCTTATAAATTGTTATATGTGAATACGGGTAATATATCTAATAAAGATTTACAAAAGCTTTTGTCTGACAACTTAGAATATATAGTTTTGTCATTTTCTGAAAATAGGTTTATTGAACTTACTCATCAGAATATTATTGTACATGGATAGGATTTAGTGTGAATAAATGTGTACATGAAGAGTGTCAATTTTATGAATTCTTTAAGAATAAAAATATTTCTTATAAAATAGATAATAATACTGAAGATAAATATTGTTTATTTCATGCTCCTGAGAGTTTAAAAGAAACATTTAGCTACCAAGAGAATGAAAAGTTTCAAATTTATATAGATGAGTATATGAGTAATGAGGACTTTATAGCTACAGATAATACACCTAATTTTCTAATTATTGAAAATGATTATGATAGTTCAATAGAAGATTATAAATATCAGATGTATTTAGATGAAAATGATAATTGTAGGAAGAGAATTTATAAATTACGTACTTTATTACCACAATGTTTAGAAAAGTCTAATCATGGAGTATGTAATCAGGTTAATGTAGGAGAACGATTTATCGTTCAATTCTTATATTCTGCACATCAATTTATTTCTCCATTTACTAACAAAAATAAATCATGGTTTAAAACAGTTTCTCCAAAAACATCTCTTTTAAATATTATTGAAACTATTTTACTCTATTTATTTTTTGGTGCATTTATTTTAGCTTTAAAAAACAGGATAAAAAGATGACAATCAAACAAACCCTTAATAGAGCAAAATCACAGCTACAAAACAGTTGCGAACGCCCACAATATGAAGCAGAACTTCTTTTAGCCTATCACCTCAAAAAAGAACGTATCTATTTGATGACGCATGAGTATGAAGAGGTTTGTGATGTAGAGGGCTTTGAGAGCCTGATAGAACGTAGAGCCAATCATGAGCCTTATGAATATATCGTGGGAGAAGCTAGTTTTTATGATGTGCATTTGATGGTAGAAAAGGGGGTGCTTATCCCTCGTCCTGAAACAGAGATACTCATAGATTTAGTGGCTGATATTATCAGCAAAGAGAAGATATGCTCTATCGCCGAGATAGGGGTGGGGTCTGGGGCTATTTCTGTGGTTTTGGCTCGTAAGTTTCCTACTTTACATAGCATTGCTACAGATATATGTGATGCTCCTTTGAGAGTGGCACAGCAAAATATTGAGAAATATAAGCTTCAACATCAAATTACCCTACGCAAATCAAATCTTATGGATGAGGTGTCAGAATCTATAGAATTGGTGGTCTCAAACCCTCCGTATATTGCAGATGATTTTGTCTTGGCATCAAATGTGGCTGAATATGAACCCAAAGAAGCACTTTTTGGTGGTAGGGTAGGCGATGAATTGCTCAAACAGATTATCTTAGATGTCAAAGCAAAAGGGATTGGCTACCTCGCTTGTGAGATGGGATATGACCAAAAAGAGCCTATAGAAGCTTTTGTTAAAGATGTTGGAGTAGAATACATAAAATTTTATCAGGACTTAGCTGGGTTTGACCGTGGCTTTGTTATTAGATTTATCAAGGAACAACTATGAACAAATATTTTAGAATGACTACTATGGCATATATTATCTTCCTCTCTGGGGTACTTGGTGCTGGGCTGTATGCTGGTATTGTGGTGACAGCTGTGACTTTTCATACCGAACTATATTTAGGATCTTCGGTATTGACACATTTTCAAGAGGGTCAAATCATGACAGAAAACTTTTTGAGACTTTCGTATCTTGTCAATGTATCGCTTTTTGCTGTGGTACTTTATGAGGGCTATAAGTTCAAAAAGTTTGAGCGTGATACTGTTACACAAGTGGCTACCTTTTTTGTCTTGGCTTCTGGGCTTTTGTTTTCTCAGTATTATATACCAGATATACTCTCTATGCAACTTCAAGGCGAGGCGATAACCCAATCGGTGGCTTTTATCAATACCCATAAAGGTTCAGAACTTAACTTCAAGCTCTTTGCATTGGCATTGCTTGTGTTAATCATACAAAACATGAGAAAAGCATGTAAATAAGCGAGGAAATAGTATGGGAAAAAGCATGGATATACTAGAGCATCCTTTTGAACCAGTGATTTATAAAGATACACATACGCTGATACTCGGTTCATTTCCTAGTATCAAGTCGTTTGAAAATAACTTTTATTATGCCCACCCTAGAAACCAATTTTGGAAGATACTAGAGGGTGTGACGGGCTACCCTACGCACAATCGTGACCAAAAGCTTTGGCTACTCAAAGAAGCTGGTCTAGGACTGTGGGATATGATACTAGAATGTAGACGTGAAAATTCACTAGATTCTAGCTTAGAGAGTGAAGAGGTCAATGATATAGCATCATTTCTAGCCCAACATCCAAGCATCAAAAAGATAGCATTTACAGGCAAAAAGGCAGAAGCATTGTATCATATACATTTTGATTATTTAGAGATAGAGACGTGTTATCTTCCCTCTCCTTCGTCAGCTTATGCCAAGATGAAAATAGAAGAAAAAACAAAAATATATACAGAAAGATTATTATGAGCGTTTGGGCAATAGGCGATATACAAGGATGTTATCAAGCATTTAGAAAACTTTTAGAAAAAATAAAATTTAATCCTAACGTAGATAAATTATGGATAGCAGGAGATTTGGTCAACCGTGGAGAAGGCTCATTAGAAACACTAGAATATCTCTATAGCATACGTGAAAGTGTGACTATCATCTTGGGCAATCATGATATTACCTTGATAGCAGCCTATTATGGTGTCAAAAAATCCAATCCTACCATCGACCCTATCCTCAACTCTCCTCATGCCGAAACACTCATCCATTGGCTTAGAAACCAAAAGTTTTTACATGTAGATTATCAGCTTGGGTACTGCATGGCACACGCAGGGATTTCTCCTGAGTTTGATTTGGGTATGGCATTACGCTACTCCAAACGCATAGAAGAGCGTTTACAACGGCATGATGTCAAGGCATGGCTCAAACAAATGTTTAAGCATGGTGCAGATAGGTTTGATGCCAAAGCGTCATCTATAGATATGGATCGTTATATCGTGAGTAGTTTTACACGTATGCGTTTTTGTTATGATAACCATCGCTTAGACTTCGCCCAAAAAGGCAAACCCACCGATACCTTACGTGAAAAAGGTCTAAAACCATGGTTTGAATGTCAAAAAAGGCATAGCATCGACCTCAAAATTGTTTTTGGACACTGGTCAACGCTAGGGTTTTATCATGACGACAAAGTCTTATCCCTAGACACAGGATGCCTATGGGGAGGAGACCTCACTGCTGCACGGATAGATACCAAAGAGGTAAAGATAGTCTCTTTAGAGTGTGAAGGAGTCGTATAGACCTCTTGTAAGAGTTAGATATAGGAGATGCATCTCCAAATTCCCACAGCCAATCTATGCTAAAATAAACAAAAAGAGAAATTATGTGCCAAGTATCAAAATATATCAACCCTTTTACAGACTTTGGATTCAAAAAAATCTTTGGAGAGCCTAATAGCGTTGAAATTTTAAAAAGCCTTCTCAATGACATCTTAAAATTTGAAGGTGAAGATAAAATAAAAGAAATTATCTTCAAAAATGGAGAACTATTACCCGAAGCCCCAGAAGAGAGAAAAGCGATTATTGATTTGCTTTGTGAAGATGAAAAAGGCTCATTCTTTATTGTAGAACTCCAAAAAGTATCACAAGAGCATTTTCAATCTAGGGCTTTATATTACACTTCTTTTCCTATCCAACAACAAGGACTCAAAGGGGGATGGAATTTTGAGCTTACCCCTGTTTATTTTATAGGCTTACTTAACTTTGAAATAGATAAATTCAAACATACCAAAAACTATCTACATCACGGTAAAATCACTGATATTTATACCAATGAAATTATGAGTAATACTTTAAATATGGTCTATCTTGAAATCCCTAAACTCAAAAAAACCAAAGAAGAACTCTCAAATCATTTGGAATGGTGGATATATATGTTCCAAAACCTCCATCTCATGAATGATATACCCCAAGAGTGGCAAAGCGATGTGATAGGCAAAGCCTTTAAAAAAGCCGAGTTTGCCAAAATGCCCAAAGCCCAACAAGAGAATTATCATAAGAATTTAAAGACTTATAGAGATTTGGTTAATTCTATGGACTTTGCGATTAAGGAGGGGAAAAGAGAAAAAGCTATTGAGATAGCTAAAAATCTATTAAATGCCAATGTAGATATACATCTTATCTCTCAAACTACCTCATTGAGTATTGAAGAGATAGAGGGCTTAAGATAGTTAAAGCTTGACTCTTGCAAGTGAGGGTGTAGTGAATCCTATGTAGAGTGTGTGTTGGTCTATAGAAGTGGCTAAGGTGCTTACTGGGCTTCGTGAAGGGTTGCTGTATATTTGGGTTACTTTTGGATTGAGTTTGTCTTGAATATCTAGTACTTTTACCCATTGTTTACTATTGAAATAGATATGTTTTTTATCATTAGAAACAAAAAAGGATTCTACTCTTTCTTTATTTCTTACATTAAATTGGGATGTGATATTTCTGATATTTTCAAGGTTATAAGTACCTAACCATAATAAATAGACAAAAATAGATATATCATATTTCATCAATCTCAGTAGAGAATAAATACTTTTTTGCTTGATATTATGAAGAATAAGTCTCAAATACAGTATCATCTAATTTTTGATGATTTATTATGGTTAGGTACTTACGATTGAAATCCTATAGTGTTGGCGATATAGAGAGTCTTTTTATCGTTTGATAGGTGCATTTTATAAATTTGTCCTAAGGTCTTGATTTTTTTTATAATTTGTTGTGCTTTGATGTCGTAGACAATAAGCATATCTCTATCATTGGTCAAAAGAATGTCTTGGGATTTTGAGAGTATGACAGTGGTCATTGCGTGTGGGTATCGTGCTTGGTAGAGTGGGGTAGAGGCTTTGATTTTTTTGGGATTTGAAATATCAAGTTTTCTAATCTTTTGGCTTTCTAGTAGATAGACGGTTTTTTCATCGTTAGAGAGAGTGAAGGATATACTATGGGTATTGTTAAACTGCCCCAAAAGTATAGGATGGCTTTTGTCTGTAATATCTAGGATGTAAAAACCATGATTCCTATCACTAATATAGGCTCTTTTTTCATTTTTGGAGAGTATGATATGAGAAGGTGCATCATAATCATAGTCTCCTTTTCCTGCATATTTACGCCCAATAGGACTGATACGATTGGGTCTAATACGTAGTTTGAGTTTACTCTTTTGAAATTTACCTACTACTTTGACCCTGTTCATATCTGAAATATCTAAAATCTTAAATCCTATAGCACGGGTAATGGTATACAGTAGATTAGGGTCTTTTGAGGGGACAATTTCTTGTATCCCTCCTGCTAAAAATGCAAAATTTTCTTTGACCAAATGAATGGTTGATTGAGGAGACTTTTTGTTGCTTGTTTGGCTTCTAATACTAATCTCTTGGTTAAAATCGGTTTTTATCTCTCCTTTATTGTCCATTTTCACAATCCATGAGTTGTGTATCTCTGAATTGACACTCAGCAGGTATCCCCCATCAAATGCTTTTACAATATGGTCTGCATGTAGCCGTTTATTACTTTTATATGTTTTGTCCCAAAGTATATTTCCTTCTAAATCGAGCTTAAAAATGAGTATTTTGGCATCATTGTCTATTTGATTGGAAGAGATATAGCCTCCTTTGGTTTCTATAATGGTGCGACCGTAACTTGATGGATATTGGTTGACAGTGGTTTCAAATTCAAGATTACCTTCTTTGGAAAATTTGAGTATAGAGATTTTGTAACCATTCAGCATAAAAGAAAAAAGCAAAGGAGAGTAGTTTAAAAGTAATTTTTTGATATAGTAAGGGATATATAGTAAGAGGAGTTTTTTATGCATAATCAAGATGAGATGTTAAGAGAC
>JAMOTK010000008.1 GCA_027062365.1 Sulfurovum sp. | reverse complement strand
GATTTGTACTCTGCACTATATACTTTTCTTTTCTTGCTCATCTTATACCCCTTATATTATGTTCTTATTTTACACTTTTATAATTAAATTATTTTTTTGTTGGTTCTTTTTATGGGGTACATTATATCCCTTACTACATCAAAAAATTACTTTTAAACTACTCTCCTTTGCTTTTTTCTTTTATGCTGAATGGTTACAACTTTTTAGCTATCTCCATATTTCTTTCTAATTTACCCTCTTCTCTACCTTTTTCTATACCCTCTTTTCTACCCTTTTCAAGCCCCTCTCTTTTAGCCTTTTCTATGCTATTCTTTTGGATAAACAAAAACTCTTCTCTTTTTTCTTAAATTTCTAGTTCGTCTTTGCTTAGGGATGCTGTGTTGGCTATCTCAAAGGCTTTTTTGAGGTTTTTGTCTTGTAATCTTGGTACTACATTTAAGTCTCTTGCATTTTTGATAAAGTAAATCCATTTATCTTCTATATTTTCGCACTCTTCAAAGCTTTTATCAAATTTGGGTAATTCTATAAATACGAGTTCTATATCATCAGAATATTTTGTAAAGTTTTCTTTTTCAAAGAGTTTATAACTTGATTTTACTTTTTTTGGTTTCAAACATTTTGAAGTTTACGATGGTAAGGGCGATGACTGGGTTTAAAAGGGTATATTTATCTCCACATTCTAATTGATTGGCGTAGTTTTTGGCTGTGTTATATAAAATTCTACTTTCAAAACCATCATGGTTTATGATTTGCATTTCTATGATAACTTTTGTTTTATTTTTAAGGGTGGCTTTTACATCTACAGAGGTATCTTTCATCCCTTTTAGTTTGGGTACATTATAGGGGTCTTCGATAGTTAGATTTCTATACTAGAGTCTAGTTCGAGGGTAGCGTTTAGGAAGCTAAGTAGTATATCTTTGGAGTCTTCTGAACCAAAAACTTTTTTGAATGCGTAGTCTGTTTTTATATTTAAGAATCTCATGCGTTTTTCTTTTTTACTTATTATAGCATAATCTAAACTTAGAAAAAATTATTCACATATTTTTTATTTGTTATCCCATTTTCAATAAAAACACTTATTTACTTATTATCGCTAATACAACGTACATTTGCACTACCACTAAAATTGATACTATCTCCAGGGTTTCCATCAAATTGTTCTGCACCTACTTTTGTCTTTACATACCCATCACTTGTAATATCAGCTAAACAGCCACTAAATAGTTGTGTTGGGACATTTCCTTGTATATTCATCTTGGCATGAAAATATTGTGCTTCGGCTGAAGTAGGGAGTCTCCAATGAGTTATATCAGCATAATTAAGTGTATTACAGTGTTCTATGGCATCCTCTCTACTACTATGTGACAAACCACCATTTTGCCATATTTCATTGGTTTGGGTGTTTGTGGCTGTTCCTTTTTGGCTATCAATGACAAATGCTAGAGGAATAACAACAGGCATAACAACAGGTACAATAACTATTAAATCATCTACAACAATAGGTACCATCTTTGTCAAAGCCTCTTCTGAAGCATACATGGTATTTCCAAAATACAGTATAGTGACTATAGTCATCATTAAAAAATGTTTCATATTTACCCCTTTAAAAATCTAAAATAATCTACTTAATATTAAATATTCTATCATAATATCGCTTCTATTAAAGCAAAATTTAAAATTATTTTCAGTCATCATCAAAAATTTTATATGTTAGGTATTGAATATACCCTCGGTAAAATAAAAAATATAGGGGTCGAGTGATAATGATAAATAGAAGAAACTTCTCTTGACTTTTTGACTTAATCTACACTATGCTATAATCTTATAACTCAAATAAAAGCAGACTTATGAATCTTATCCAAATCGCTCAAGAGACATTTCAGATTGAAGCTGAGGCATTGATAGAGGCTTCTAAACGTTTAGATGGTCATTTTCTTGATGCTATCGAAGTGATTTTGAAGACGAAGGGGAAGCTTATCATTACAGGAGTAGGCAAATCTGGCTTAGTAGGAGCAAAGATGGCTGCTACGTTTGCTAGTACTGGGACATCGAGCTTTTTCTTGCACCCTACTGAGGCACTTCATGGAGATTTGGGTATGATAGACAAAGCCGATACCCTTTTGGCTATTAGTTCGAGTGGAGAAAGTGAAGAGCTTACTAAAATTTTGCCTCATATTGAGCGTTTTGATATTCCTTTGATTGCTTTAACTGGCGATAAAGACTCTTCTTTGGCTCAGTATGCTGATGTGGTATTGGATATTTCTGTAGAGAAAGAGGCTTGTCCTTTGGGCATAGCCCCTACTACCTCAACCACACTTACGATGGCACTAGGCGATGCTTTGGCTGTGGCATTGATGCAACAAAGAGGATTTAAAAAAGAAGATTTTGCTTCTTTTCATCCAGGAGGGGCGTTGGGGAAGAAACTTTTTGTGCGTATCAAAGATTTGATGCGTACAAAAAACTTGCCTTTGATACAAAAAGAGACCTTACTCAAAGAGGCTATTGTCGTCATGAGTCAAGGCAAATTGGGGCATATCTTGATTGTCGATGAGCAAGAAAAGTTTATCGCCCTTTTGAGTGATGGTGATTTGAGACGTGCATTGATGCTAGACGATTTTAACCTAAATCAACCTGCCATACTGTATGCCAATCAAGCACCCAAAAGCTATACAAATACCGAACTCTTGGCTTCTGAAGCACTAGAGATACTAGAAGAGGGTAGAATACAACTTTTACCTATTTGTACCCATGACCAGCACATCATCGGGGTACTTCACATACATGATTTAATTAACGCAGGGATAAAAAGTAACTAATGAGACTCAATAAATATATATCACACAACACAAAGTATTCACGTCGTGAAGCAGACAAACTTATAGAAGCAGGAGAAGTCACGCTCAATAAGACTACCATCAAAGAGTTTGGCTATGAGGTAGAAGAAGATGACCGTGTCTTCGTGAGAGGGAAGGCTATCAAAATCAATACAGAATTGACCATTATTGTCTATAACAAACCCAAAGGGGTATTGGTCACCAAAAAAGATGACCGTGGACGTGCCACAATCTACCATAAACTAGCAGGTAAATATAGACACTTTACCCCTGTAGGTAGGCTAGACTATGCCTCGGAGGGTCTTTTGCTTCTCACCGATGATGTCAATGTGGCTACGGCTCTCATGGAGAGTGGATTAGACCGTACTTACAACCTAAAGATAGACAAACCTATCAGCAAAGAGATGATTGATGCGATGAAAGAGGGGCTAGTCCTTGATGATGCTCGTGCAGGAGCGCATGAAAAATCTAAGATTTATGCCATGGAATTTGCTCCATTTACACATTTTGAAGTCCGAAGTGAGGGAGAGCATTTTAGTAAAATACGTGTGACGATTGCTGAGGGAAAAAATAGAGAGCTAAGACGCTTTTTTGCTCACTTTGATGCGAAGGTACTAGACTTAAAACGTATCTCTTTTGGAGGGATAGAACTCAATAATCTACCAGAAAACAAAACACGTTATTTTTCACGTAGAGAGTATGACGATGTGCATAAGTTTATGAAAAGACGCAAAGCCAATAGAGAAGCCGATGTCAAAAATGAACGCAATTCCCAAAAGCAAGAGAGAGAAAACACACGTGTCAAAGAGCAAAAAGAGCGATATATGAAAAACAAACAAGAAAAAAAGTTTAAATATAAAGATTAAATAATGGTCAATTTGGCACTTAAATATCGTCCTAAAACACTAGAGAACATCATCGGACAAAGACACCTTCTTCGCCCAAGTGCTGTCTTGCGTACACTCATCAACAAAGATGCCCTCTCACATACCTTTTTGTATGGGCCTACAGGCTGTGGTAAGACCACCCTCGCTAGGGTCATAGCCGATATTTTAGCACGTCCTTTTTATGAGATGAATGCCACTACATTAAAGATAGAAGACCTTAGGAAAATACTTAAGTCTTATACCCATGCCCTACAAAAACCTCTTATTTTTATCGATGAGATACATCGGTTGAGTAAGAACCAACAAGAAGTCTTACTTCCTTTTATGGAAAATGATGATGCCCTTATTATTGGGGCTTCTACTCAAAATCCTTATTTTTCACTGACCTCTGCCATGCGTTCACGCGCACATCTGTTTGAACTCCAAAGTGTTTCACATAAAGAGCTAAAAGCCTATGTAGAGAAGATACTTTTACTTGAAAATCTACACATAGAAGAAGATGCCAAAGAGTATCTGGTCTTTTCAAGTGCTGGAGATGTACGGGCGATGCTCAATCTACTACAGAGTGCTTCTGTCATTCACAGTCCTATCACGTTGGACACGCTCAAACAGATACGTCCTCATGCTATGCTCACAGGGTCTAGTGAGAGTGAAAGCCACTATGACCTTACCTCTGCTATGATAAAGAGCATTCGAGGCTCTGACATTGATGCGAGTATCTATTATCTAGCGAGGCTCATTGATGGGGGAGAACCTGCACCCTTTATCGCTAGACGTTTGGCAATACTCGCAAGTGAAGATATAGGCAATGCCAATCCCCCTGCCCTCAACCTAGCCTCGTCTACACTCAATATCGTCAAACATATAGGCTACCCTGAAGCACGTATCTCTTTGTCTCAATTGGTCATCTACCTAGCCTCATCACCCAAATCAAACACAGCATACCTAGCGATAAACAAAGCCCTAACAGCGATTAAAGAGGGAGAGGTACATCCTGTTCCTAGCTATCTCAAAGGCAATGCAAAAGCGTATCTCTATCCCCATGACTTTCAAGGATGGGTCAAACAGAGGTATCTACACACACCTCTTTTCTTCTACCAGACCCAACAGATAGGATTTGAAAAGACCCTTTGGCAATGGCATGAGAAGATAACGACAAGGTAAAGAAGGTACACCATGAACAGACATAACAATATCATCATAGGTGCAGGGGCATCTGGGCTTATCTCTGCTATCACACAAGCAAGAGCAGGTAAAAAAGTACTTGTACTAGAACAAAACCATAAAATAGGCAAAAAAATCCTCGTCTCTGGCAATGGTCAGTGCAATATAGGAAACAAAGTTATTCACATCAGCCGTTTTCATTCACAAAACCCTGCTTTTGTAGAAAAAGTACTTCAAGGCTACGGCTTCAAAGAGATAGAAAAGTTTTTCACATCCATAGGACTGGTACTCATAGAGGGAAAAGAGGGCAAAATGTTTCCTATGTCTCTACAAGCTTCTACCGTGGTAGCACTTTTGGAGTATGAAGCCCATAAATATGGGGTAGAGATACTTTGTGACTGTACAGTCACCCACATCTCTAAAGAGGGAAAGACTTTTTCACTCCAAACCACACAAGGTATCAAGAGATGTGAACAACTCCTTATCGCTTCGGGTTCTCCTGCTTCTCCACAGCTAGGGGGGTCTAACTCTGGCTATGCCTTTGCTACCAAGATGGGACACACACTCATCCCACGTCACCCTGCTTTGGTACAGCTTTGTTCGGATGAACACTGGGTCAAAGAAGCCTCTGGGGTCAAAGTAGCCAGTGTCGTCACACTCTATGCCAATGGTCAAACTATCTTAGAAAAAAAGGGAGATATACTTTTTACCAATTATGGTATCAGTGGTCTAGCCATCTTAGATTTGAGCCGTGAGGTTAGCACACGACTCGCTACCTTTGACTACTGCGAACTTAGCCTAGACCTCCTGCCTACTTTTAGCAAAGAGAAACTCACGAACCTACTCCTCAATAGGATTCAAAAGCAAAGCAATAAACCCCTAAGCCTATGGCTTCAAGGTATCTTACACAAAAAACTTATTCACATCATCATCGCACAATCCAAAACCAAAGTCAAAGTAGAAAAAGAACTCAATAGAAAAGAGATTAATAAACTTATTCACAGTATCAAAAATATCAAACTAAGTATCAGTGATACAAGAGGATTTAAAAGTGCTGAAATCGCCACAGGAGGGATAGACACCAAAGAGATAGACCCCCAAACCATGGAATCTAAGATTGTCCCAAATCTGTACTTCGCAGGAGAGATACTAGACGTAGATGGAGACAGAGGAGGCTTTAACTTTCATTTTGCATGGGTTAGTGGTCTTAGGGTAGGTTTGTAACCCACCACATAAGGAAATATATATTACAGTCACACTTTCGCCGTAAGGGCTAAAGAAGTTATTACTAAACCCTCTTACTCAAAAGCCCCTCTTGTAAAAGTATTTTTATCAAAGATTGGTACGGTACATCCATACTGTTTGCTTTGACCTTTAACGCATCTAACATATCGACAGGAAGACGAATAGAAATGCTCTTAGTAGTCTTTTTTAAATTTGGGAAACGTACTGCTTTTACTTTTGACATATCAAAATACTCTAAAGTATCATTCTTTTCCCAGAACTCTCGTTCTTCATTCTCATTTTTAAAGGTAGGGATTGTTTTTGTTATTTTCATAAAAGTTTTTCTCCTTCTTTGTCATCTCTCTTGCCGATATTACACGTATAAAACCATCTCTTACAGTAAAGACAACCATAATCTTGTTATTATTATTGTCTCGCCCAAAAGCAACACATCGACACTCATCATAAGAGTGTGAAAAATCTTCAACGATTAAAAGTGGCTCGTTAAAAAAGACCTCTTCTATGCGTTTATAATTTAATCCATGTTTTTTCTCATTTTTATATACATTGCCATTATCCCAATTAAAACCAGTCAATGACTCTGCATCTAAACAATCAAATTCCATATTTTGCCTTTTGTATATGTACATTATATACATTTAATCTGAAAAATAGCATAAAACCTATTTATCTTCATCTTTATCACGTTATATAGAGAAGTCTATAATCTAAAGAGGATTATCGTTATCACTTGACACTTTAATTTAGTGATTTACTCCTTATAGTTTAAGCTCATGTATGCTCTTTTAATGGAATATCAATAATTATTGCTCATTTGTGTTCCAATAACGGATATAAAAGTATTAAAAGCACACTTTATCTTTAAGGCTTATACTGTAAATTCTACCTAAAAGGCAAAAATATACCAAACTATAAGATTTTCAACTAAATAGTCATTATTAATAGACACTTTTTTTGTCCATATAACGACTATTTCAAGGGTATTTACGTTAAAATGGGGTTGAATAAATAGTTGCTCTGAACGCTACGCATTCAGAGCAACGGGGCGTGGGCTGAACGCCCTCTAGTCGTCTGATGCCTAGCATCAGACAACAAGTGGGAGAAGCAATCACCCAATGAAAAAGTAAACTTTCTCATCGGATGTTGCTTACCCACGCCCCGTTGTACATAAGCTAAAGTTAATGATTTTTTGATTAAAGAAACTAAAAATAATAAAAAAAGTATATACTGTCACTATATAAAAAAATTAATAGGAAATAAATAATATGTCTACAAAGAATCAATCAAAAAGATTAACAAATCAACATAAAGAATCGCAAGGTGTAGTTGGTATATTTGGAGATGAAGCTAAATCTCATGATGTATCAGTTGGAAACATATCACATTCTATAATTGAACAGCTTAAAAAAGAATTTCCTAAATTGACTTTTAAATATAGAAAAAGTATAAAGAAAGACGAAATAAATGAAGCATTGCAGAAAATAGATGCAGAATTGGGACAAACACTTTTTGTGTCAAATTCAAGCATTAAACCAGATGGTGGAATAATTGAAGTAAAAGATGATAATGGTAACTGGAGAGTTGTATTGGTATCCGAAGCTAAGCATCAAGGAAAAGATATTGAAAATATCAAAGAAGGGAAATTAGTTGGTACGAATAACAATCAAGATTTAATGGCTGCTGGCAATGCAATAGAAAGGTCACATAAAAATATATCAGAAATTGCTAATTTGATGCTCTCTGAATCTTATTTTCCTTACATTTTATTTCTTGAAGGGTCAAATTTTCTAACAGAGACTATCTCAATTAAAAGACCTGATGGAAGGATAGTAAAGCTTGATTATAATTCGGGAATGTTAAATAGATTAGACAGGTTGACTTCTGCAAACTATGGCATGCCAATTAATACTAATTTATGTAAAAATAAATTTGTTGCTCATAAAGATAAAACAATTATGCTCCAAGCAGCTTCAATATATACACAAGGAGATGGGAAAAAATGGGATGATAGTAAAATGTTTGACATAATGCTTGATATTTCTAAATCATCTCTCAAAGCATTAGGAAGTGAAATATTTAACCAAATTACTGATACTGAACAATAGAAATTAACAATGACAAGAAAAGTACAGCACTCTTTACTAGGAAAAGCAAAAAAAAATAAAAATGATGAATTTTATACACAACTTTCAGATATAGAAAGTGAATTGCAATATTATAAAAGTCATTTTAAGGATAAAATAGTCTTTTGTAATTGTGATGATCCTCGAACTAGTAATTTCTTTAAATATTTTGCATCAAATTTTAAAGAATTAGGTATTAAAAAATTAATAACTGCTTGCTATAGAGAACAAGAAATAAATTTGTTTAATAATAAAGAAGTTGAAAATGGCTTTTTCTTTGAATATACAGGTGTGGAAGATGAAAATAATATTGTTTATTTTCAAGGTGATGGTGATTTTCGAAGTAATGAAAGTATTGAACTATTGATGCAATCTGACATTATAGTTACTAATCCTCCATTTTCATTATTCAGGGAGTATGTGGCTCAATTAATTAAACATGATAAAAAATTCTTAATAATTGGTAATATTAATGCTATCACTTATAAAGAAATTTTTAAATTGATTCATAAAAATAAAACATGGTTAGGAATAAAACTTGGGCGAGGTATTTCAGGCTTTATTGTTCCTGAACACTATGAACTTTATGGTACAGAAACTAAAATTGATAGTCAGGGGAATAGAATAATTTCTCCAAACAATTGTTTATGGTTGACTAATTTAGACATCTTCAAGCGACACGAAGATATTGCACTCACAAAAAAATATTATGGAAATGAAATTGAATACCCCCACTATGATAACTATGATGGTATTAATGTTAATAAAACAAAAGACATACCATTAGACTATAAAGGATTTATGGGTGTACCAATAACATTTTTACATAAATTCAATCCCGACCAGTTTGAAATAATTAAATTCAGAAAAGGGAATGATGAAAAAGATTTATCAATAAAGGGGAAATGTCCATATTTTAGAATTTTAATCAGAAATAAACGACTACAAAATAAATTTTCAGATAAAAAAGTATTAATAAAAAACAATGGATTATTAAGTATTGAACAGACACGAAATGTACAACAAAACATAGGAAGTCAATAAATTACCTAGCGGAAATTTATGCTTCTATTCGACCGTTATGAATATTAGACTACAAAAACTATTGAAATAAAGGGAAAAAAATGTATGACTACATTAGTATTAGAGCAAATGAAAATTTTTCAAAGAAAATTACTGTTGAAAAATTTGTAACTTTAATTGAAAATAACCTTAATAACTTAAAAAAAGAAAGTCAAGCTTCATTTAGTCTCATCCTTGATAATTTTATAATTATAATTCAGGGGATACTCGCAACTTCTAACGGTTCTTATAGTTTTTATAGTGATTCTGAGTTTACAGAAATAAACTTAATTGAAATAGATATTCCACAAGGAGCAGAGAGTATATTTCATACTGAAATATTGAATCTTGCAATAAATATTGCATCTTTGTTAGCTTGGGAAGTCCATGACCATGAAACAGAAAAAGTACTGTATCCAAAAAACACATAACAAGTACTTGGAGAGAAATATGAACCCTAGTGGGATTCATGTTTCTCAAGACAATCGTTATGTCATAGTATCAATTATAATCTAAATAATATAGGATAAATATGTTTTCAAAATATAAAAAATTTATACAACAACATATATCACTAAATTTTATAGAATGGAATATTGTAAAATCAAAGTTAAAAATAGAATATTATAAAAAAGGTGATATTATTCATAATATTGATAATATTTGTACTAAACTTATGTTTATTAATAGTGGATTGGCAAGAGGATATATTATAGATGAAAATGGCAAAGACCATACTTGGAGTATCTATTTTAATGATAAAAACTCACATATGACCAATTTATTTGTAGTAGATTATGAAAGTTTTTTAAATCAAACTAAATCAAAACTTTGTATTGATGTTATAGAAGATTGTGAAGTAGTAGTTACTGACTATAAAGATGTACAATTTTTATATACCAATACAAAAAAAGGAGATAGATTTGGTAGATTAATGTCTGATAAAGCATATTCATATTTACATAATTTTATTATCCAAAGACAAATAACATCAGCAAAAGAAAGATTTGAAGAGTTTATAAATACAACACCACATCTTTTAGAAAAAGTTCCACAGTATCATATAGCTACATTTTTGGGTATCACTCCACAGCATTTAAGTAGATTAAAAAAAGACTATAAAAATTAACATTTGTGAATGACTTAATTTTTTATTATTTGTATAATTGTACAAATAAGAGGAGTTAAAAATGAAAAAGTTAATTTTAAGTACAGTTTTATTTGCATCAACCATAATTGCAAGTGACATAATAGTAGAAATAACTGGTTTATTAAATCAAAATGGAAAATTATCTATTGGTTTATATAATAAAAATGATGATACTTTTGCCAATATGTCTAAATATTATAAAGGTGTTAATCTAATAATTAATGATAAAAAAGCAATATATACATTTGAAAATATATCAAATGGAACTTATGCAATATCTGTAATACATGATGAAAATGAAAATAAAGAGTTGGATAAAAACTTTTTTGGAGTGCCAAAAGAGGGATATGGATTTAGCAATAATATACGACCAACCTTTAGGGGTGCAAATTTTCAAGAATCAAAATTTAAACTAAATAGTGATAAAACCATAGTTATTAATATTGGATATTAAAATGGAAATTATACCAATGTCAATCTATACACTATTATTTTTAATAGCACTACTTCCACCTTTATTAAGTAGAAAACCATTTACATTTTATATTTCAAAAAAAGCTTATCCTAATGCAATAGTTAAAAGTGATATATTTTTAAAGATAAATAATACTATCAGTTATATCTGGGCTTTTATATTTGCATTATCTTTTATATTAGTACAAATTCAATATAGTTTATATAGTACAACAAATATACTTATCTCTAATGGCATTGCTTTTTTAGCACAAATTTTAATAGGGATACCAATTTCTATATATTTACCAAAATATTTTATGAAACAGCCTAATTCTAAAATAAAATTTGATAGCTTAAAAGATGCTTTTGAATCTATGCCTTATGGTTTAAACAAAGAGTTAGCAAAAAATGTAGATGTAGTAGTTCAATTTGAATTAACTGGAAATGAAGAACAAAAATCTCATTTAATAATTAAAAATCAAAAATGCGAATATATTAGTGGTTTACACAATAATCCAACAGTAACTATAAAAGCTGATTCAAAACTTTGGTTGGATATTACAAATGGTGATATTGATAGTGTAAAAGCATATTTAGATAAAAAATATGAAATGATAGGAGATGCTTCTATAATGTTAAACTTTGATAAATTTTTTGATAATTCTGCTTCAATTGAAAATATGAAAGACAGAACAAAAGATTATAATTATAAATCATTTAAACCAAAGAAAATTAAAAATATAGTTGTATTTGATGGTGGGGCTAGGAATAAAAAATTAAGTAAAACAACATTAATGGTTGATAAATTTATTGAGGGTGCTTCAAGTGCTGGGGCGAATGTAGAAGAGTATAAGTTATCAAAACTAAATATACATCAATGTGATGGTTGCTATATGTGTTGGACTAACATACCAGGGCAATGTGTACATAAAGATATAATGATTGAACTGCGAGAAAAATATAGAAGTGCTGATTTAGTTGTATTTGCTTCACCACTTTATATATTTAATGTAACGGGTATTATGAAAACATTTATGGATAGATTACTTCCAATTTTAAAACCTTATATGCTTTTAGATGAAAAAGATTGGCATATCTCCCATCCTGATAGATTTCCTGAATTTGGAGAGCAAGGTATGGTAGTATTTAGTGCTAGTGGTTTTCCTGATGTCGATGGAAATTTCGATGGTTTAAAAGGTATGTATCGTGCTTGGGCTTCACATAGCCAAAATTCTTATTTAATGGGTGAATTTTTTCTAACTGCTTCTGAAATGTTACCACAACCAGTTTACAAAAGTAGAAAAGATTTAGTGGAACAATCTTGTTTTAATGCAGGTGTTCAAGTTGTAAATGATGGTTACATTGATTATCAATATATGGCAAATGTATCAAATCCAAAAGTAAATAATAAGACTTTTCAAAATCAGGCTGATAATTTTTGGGCTAATTTAGATGGTAAGAAATCTTATTTAAAAGAGATAATTAAACTTTAATGTAATCCGAGACATAACAAATCCTTGGAAGAAAAACAAGTGACCCATCGAATTTTTAAGCCTCAAAAAGCTAAACTGTAGTTAGGTCATTTTCATACAATATAAATCCCATTATGTAACCAATCTACCCAAAAAATCAGGATTATTTCCACAACTCTTAAAAATACCAGACATATTGAGGCTTTTATTGTTAGGTTTATGTTTGTTTA
>JAMOTK010000007.1 GCA_027062365.1 Sulfurovum sp. | reverse complement strand
AAATGAAATATAGATGGTTTGATTTAAAAGCTTTTTCCTCCTTTGATACACTCTGGATACATGTGAAAAAATTGCTAGATGGCTTTGGCTTGGAATATGACATTAATTTTGGTTAGGTACTTATCTACCTCGAAAAGCATGATTTATAAAAAGATAATCAATCTGAAGCGATGGAAAATCACCAATAGAACTCACAGAAAGAGCTATAAAGCCTAAGGTATCATTATTAGACTTTAACAGATACAGAACGGTACTTGGTTTTTGTACTCTTTTACAAATATCTTCAATAAAGTTTTTTTCTCTTTGGGATTGCTCCAAGTCTGAACTTAATTCTACGGATGACAATACATCAATACCTAAACGATACGATGCATTTTTAGAAGTATATTTTTTAAGTTCGAGCAAGGTAAGACTTATACAACGTTATATTTACGAGAAGTTGCTCTTTTAATAAGCTTGTGATTTACTGGAGTATCTTCAAGCATTTTTTTCTCTTTTGCAGTTAACTTTTTAGGTGGTGCTACATACACCACTTTATTATCTTTAATTGCTAGTGCCATGATAACTCCTTTTCATGTTTTAAATTGTCATATTGTAACATAAATAGATTAACAAAAAATGCAGTAACTGTCAGTGGAAGTATCAGTAAGAAACGCCCATTATCTACTAACACTTGTATTTTTAAAATTCTATAAAATCCATAAAAGCACGATGATACCATGCTTTTATGGAAAACTAGCTATTTGGGTGTAGGGGTTCTTTACCTCTAAATAGTCCCATTTTTTATATTGCCTAGAAACTAAACAATCAAAATGTATACGTATTAAAAATATTGAGTATAATACAATAAAATACTTCTCTAGGATAAGACAAATATATGAATTTCATACAAAAAACAAAATCATTTTTAGGTATAGATATTAAAGAAGAAAAATATGCTCTTGTTGATGATCCTATTTTTGGTAAAGTAGCCAAAGACAAAGCTCCTGATACATGGGTACGCTCTACCTGTGGATACTGTGGGGTAGGATGTGGTATGTATATTGGTGTCAAAGCAGGAAAAGCTGTCTATTCCAAAGGAGACCCTCTTCATCCTGTCAATCTAGGTACACTCTGCCCTAAGGGACTGAGTGAACACAAGATGGTCTATGCTGATTCACGGATAAAAGAACCTCTTATCCGTAAAAATGGCATACTCACTCCTAGCCCATGGGAAGAGACCTTTCAACATACTGCTGATACCTTTCAACGGATACAACAAGAGCATGGAAAGAAAGCCATAGCTGTTCTTTCTACAGGTCAACTGCTCACAGAAGAGTTTTATGCTTTAGGTAAATTTGTACAATTGGGATTAGAGACCAATAACTATGATGGTAATACCACTTTATGTATGGCATCTGCTGTGATGGGATACAAACAAAGCTTTGGTTCAGATGGTCCTACAGGATGTTATGAAGACTTTGAAAAAGCTGATGTAATAGTACTAATAGGGGCAAATATCGCTGATAATCATCCTATACTAAAGCTTCATATCGCTAAAAATGAAGCAGTCACAGGTAAAAAGCCGACCATTATCGTGATTGACCCTCGTAAATCTAAAACAGCACAAATGGCAGATATATTTGTACCACTTAACCCTCGTTCTGATTTGGCTCTTCTGAATGGTCTTTGTTATATTATCTTTGAACAAGGATGGGAAAATGAAAGCTTTATCAAAGAACGTACCAATGGACTGATAGAATTTAAAAAACATATTTTAGCCAACTATCCTCCTCAAGAAGTTGCACACATCACAGGGATAGAGGTAAAAGAACTCTATCATTTGGCAAAAATATATGCCCAAGCTGATGCTGTCATGTCTGCATGGACTATGGGAGTCAATCAGAGTAGTATCGGTACAGATACTGTCTCTGCCATCTGTAATCTAGCACTTATTACTGGAAATGTAGGACGTGAGGGTGCATCTCCTATGTCTATTACTGGTCAATGTAATGCTATGGGTACACGTGAATTTGGTTTTACTTCTTCTATACCAGGGTACAGAAATTATGCTTCAGATGCTGATAGAAAAGCATTTGCTGATAGTATTAATGTACCGATCGACCTTATCCCTACAAAACGTGGCTATGCCTATCCACAAATTATAGATGCCATTAACCGTGGAGAAATCAAAGCCCTATGGGTCGTAGCCACCAATCCCCTCGTAAGCTACCCTGACCAAGATGCTTTACGTAAAGCCTTAAAAAAGTTAGATATATTAGTCGTCCAAGATGCCTTTATGTCTGATACAGCCCAGATAGCCGATGTGGTTTTTGCTGCGGCTACATGGTCAGAAAAAGAAGGGTGTTACACCAATTCAGAACGCCGATGTAACTATGCCAAAAAAGCTGTAGAGCCTTTGGGCAATAGTAAAGCAGACTTTGATATTATCAAAGCATTTTCAAAGTATTTTGGAGATAAACATGATTTACTCTTTAGAGACTTAAACACTCCTAGAGAGGTCTTTGAAGAGATAAAACGTGTAAGCAAAGGACAACTTTGTGATTACTCCGAAATGTCCTATGAAAAGATAGAAAACCTCGGAGGTATACAATGGCCATGTAATGCCAAAGCCCCTAACGGTACAAAACGTCTCTACACAGAAGATATGCCATGCAAAACAAGTGATGGCAAAGCCAATCTTTTACCCGTCACATGGATACCATTGTCTGAAATGGCATGTAAAGGACTCCCTCTTATACTTAATACTGGTCGAACTGTAGAGCAGTTTCATACACGCACCAAAACAGGTACGATAGGTATATTAGATGCCCTAGCCCCCGAAGCATGGGTAGACCTCAATCCAAAAGATGCCTATAAGTTACAAGTCAAATCTGGTGAACGTATCGCTATCTCTGGGACACGTGGACGTGTCGAAGATGTTATAGTCAAAATCTCACAAACAGTCAAAGAAGGCAATGTCTTTGTACCCTTCCACTTTAATGAACAACTTATCAATCGTATCACTCTAGCAGAATTTGACCCAAAATCATTTGAACCCAATTATAAACAATGTGCCATACAACTACATTCCCAAGCCGTACCCGAAGGCATCATCTACGAAGAGATAGAAATCTCTGGCTATTTAGAAGGCGTTAAAGTATACAAAGAAGAGACTTTAATTGAAGAGACTATTGAGCAAAAGCAAAAATGAACCAAATAAAAGACCATTCAAAAGAACTATTAGTACTGAATAAGCCTAAGGGATATGTGGTGACACGCTCTGATGAACGTGGACGGAAAACAGTATACACTCTACTACCTGATTGGGTTTTTGATGAGGGATGGATGCCCGTAGGTCGGCTTGATTTGGAATCTAAGGGACTTTTGTTTTTTACAACCAATGGTAAAATTGGTGATGCTTTGACCAGACCCGGCAATTGTATAAAAATATATGAGATTTGGGTTAGAGGACATGTGAGTGAGGAACATATCGCCACAGCTATCAATGGAGTGCATAGCCCACATGGGATACTCAAAGCTTTACAGGTAGAAAAAATTGGTATGGGTGGTGCAAAAACCAAACTAAGAATAACACTTAATGAAGGGAAAAATAGACATATCCGTCGGCTTTTTGGAGCGATGAAGGATACAAAATTTGGCACACCCTTAAAAGTGTTAGACTTAAAAAGAATCAGTATTGATAGCTTTAAACTCGACCTAGAGAGTGGGAAGTGGCGTTATCTCTTAAAAGAAGAAGAGCAAATTTTACTTAAAGGCATTTTTAACAATGCCTAAAGTCTCTCAGGCATTTCATCTTTAAAGGCAATACTTTCTGCTTTTTCCAAAACTTCTAAAGCACCTTTGTCTATCATCTCTTGGGCAAGTCTTGTGCCTAGCATATCACAGTCATCGAGCTTAGCACTAAGGGCATTGTGCATGATATGCGTTCCATCAGGGTAGCCAAGCATGGCTTTGATGTGTATCATATTATCTTCTACAATAGCATTGACAGCCACAGGAGCAGAACACCCTGCCCCAATACTAGAGACAAAATCACGTTCTAATTTGGTAGCAATAAAAGTATTTTCATCATTAAGGCTCATAGCAATTTCTCGTACTTCATCGTTTGAAGCGACTATTTCTATCCCCAATGAGGCTTGACCCATAGGAGGGATAGCAAAATTTAACTTTTCTACAAAAGGAATATCTTTGAGTAAATCAAGACGATACAAACCAATATATGCTAAGATAATGGCATCATATTGCCCTTCTTTTAGCTTTCTTAGTCTTGTATTGACATTGCCTCTAAGCTCTTTTACTTTAATGTCTGGACGGTGTTCGAGAAGTTGCATACGGCGACGTAAACTAGTCGTCCCTACAGTAGCCCCTTGTGGTAAATCATCCAAACTTTGATAGGTATGAGAAAGCAGTACATCACTTTGGTCTTGACGCTTCGTAATAGCACATAGCTCCAATCCCTCAGGAATATACGTGGGTACATCTTTGAGTGAATGTACAGCAATATGTGCATTGCCTAAGAGCATTTCATCTTCAAGTTCTTTGGTAAAATGTCCTTTACCTCCTATCAATGCCAAAGGCTTATCAAGGATTTTATCACCCATAGACGTGATTTGATTGAGTTCTACTGTAATATGAGGAAATGAAGTTTCAATTCTCTCTTTAATATGATAGGCTTGCCACAGTGCTAGATTACTAGCCCTTGTAGCGATTATAATTTTTTCCACTGTGACGACTCTCTTTTATTTAATAAGTGCTTTATATCCGTTACGATCTTTGTCCAATACCCCATCAATATAAATAGTTGGTGTACCTCCAACCATCATTCTAGTTGCTTTATCTGTATCAGCTTTTAGAGCATCTGAGACTTCTTTTTTATTGACAGCATCTGCACTAATACTATACCCTGTATGTGATTTAACAGCAGAGAGTATCTTTGTCATATCTGTCTCTTTAGCATCAATTTTTAAACTATAAATTTTTTCTACTACATCTAATTTACTTTCATGCTGTGCCACATGCATAATACGTGTCAAGATAGCAGAAACAGGATGGATACGTAATAATGGTAAGTGATAATAATAAATGGCTATTGTTGTTGGGTTTTCTTTGGCTGCTGTAAATACCTTAGGTACTAAACTTTGACAAAATGGACACTGTGGGTCAGAAAAGATAACTATTTTATGCTTGGCATCTTTATTTCCAAATAAAAGGTGTGCATCATCATAATAACTTTCAGGTAAAGTAGGTTTGATAGTTTCTCTGTAATTTTCACCTGTTTTAAGATTGACTAGACTACCTGTAATCAAACCATCTTTGATAAACATAATCTCAGGAGCATGAATCTCTTTCTTTTCATACTCTAAATCTAGTGTAGTCAATAAGATAGTCCAACCTGGTAATTTTTTATCGACTTTAGATTCGATAATCGTTACACCTTCTACTTTAACTTGTGGATTTTTAACCACAGAACTCTTTATATACTTAAGTAACTCTTCTTTATTGGGTTGGGTATTTGCACTAAGAGCTACGGTCGCTACGACTGTACTCATCAATAATTTCGACATCAATGACATTATCATCTCCTTGGGATTTAAAATTGTTATTTGTTTGTTCTGGTGTTATTTTAGCAATAAATTGTAAATAAAGTGAGTAACCTAAAGCAAAAAGTCCTAAAAAGTCTGAAAATACCCCTGGAATGATGAGTAAAATAGCACCTATGAAGTAAGACATTCCTGCATTTTGAAATGATTTGACATCAAGTTTACCCAATTTTACAGATTGCATATTCATCATCATCGTTTGTTGAGAATATTTCAATACTTTCATACCTACAATAAAACTTCCTATAATCCAAATAACAGACCATAAAAACCCTATATTTTCGCCTGTCTTCAAAGAGAGATACAGTTCAATAAAAGCAAAAGGTACAAGTATAAATATCATATTAAAACTTTCCTATGAGTAATGTTTCTATTTCATTCACAGAAATTTCTTCTTTTTGCATCTCTTTTCTTGTGACAAACTCAACTAAATTATCAGAAAGTTTTTTACCAATGACTACAGCATGAGGGATACCCATCAATTCATAATCTTTCATCTTTGCACCAAATCTATCTTTACGTTCATCCAAAAGTACATCCACCCCATGAGAACGCATACTCTTATAAAGCGATTCACCTAAGGCTACTTGTGCTTCATCTTTGATATTTGAGATAATAATTTGCAAATCAAAAGGTGCTGATTCTTTTGTCCATATACACCCTTTGTCATCGTGATTTTGTTCTATAATTCCTGCTAAAAGACGGCTTACACCTATCCCATAGGTTCCCATTTCGTAGGCTTGGGATTTACCTTGTTCATTTAAGAAAGTAGCTTTTAAAGATTCAGAATATTTACTTCCTAACTGAAAGATATGTCCTGCTTCTATCCCTTTGGTCATACGTAAAGAAGCTCCACATTCACAGCTATCACCCTCTTTTGCATCTTGGGCAACCTCTATGTTTGCACCATAGTCACAGGCATCACAGACGATAATATCATCTTCACCAGAGTCAGCTAATATCATAAACTCTTTACTTCCATCGCCACCAATTTGACCAGAGTCAGCTTGGACTACTCGAAAATCAAGTCCTAAACGGGTAAATATTTTTTTATACGTTTCTTCCATCACAGCAAATTCACGTTTCATATCTTCTGTATTGCTATGAAAACTATAGGCATCTTTCATCAAAAATTCACGCCCACGCATTAACCCAAAACGAGGTCTTATCTCATCGCGAAACTTTAGATTTATTTGATAGAGATTTAGAGGTAGTTGCTTATAACTTCTTACACTATTGCGTACCAAATTTACCATCGCTTCTTCATTGGTAGGGCTTAGTAAATAATCATTGTCTTTACGATCTTTAAAACGTAAAAGCTCTTTACCATACTCTTCAGCACGACCTGATTCTTCCCATAAACTCTGTGGAGTTACAAAAGAAAGGCTTACTTCTTGACAGCCTACTTTATCGAGTTCATCTTTGACTACAGCCCTTACTTTATCCAATATCTTTTTACCTAATGGTAAATAATTATAGAGTCCAGAATCCCCTACAGACTGTATATATCCTGCACGAATGAGGTAAATATGACTGGCTAATGTTGCATCGTTTGGTGTCTCTTTCGTTGTAGGTATCAGTAATTTTGAAAATCTCACGCGTTGTATCCTTTTATATGATGGTCATTTTTATATTGTTTCAAGTCAACATCTTCTAAATTGATATTAAACATCTTTTTCACTGCTTCTATACAGTTTGCATTTTTCTTTTGTGTAGAAGATTGGCGTAAGTTTTGGGTAGGGTCATGTAAAAATCGTTTAAACATTTGTTCTGCCATTTTACGCATATTTGCTTCTGATTCTTTAGGTACAAAACCTTTTTTAATCGCACGTTTCATCTCTAAATCAATAGCAATAGAGACATCCTCTCTCATCTGTTTAATCACAGGTTCTATAGACAAAGCCCTCAGCCACGCATAAAAATCTTCTGTATATTTCTCTACAATTTCCCCTGCGCGTACGGCTTGTTCTTCTCGTAAGGCATGGTTACTTTGAGAAATGGTACGTAAGTCATCAATACGAAAAAGCTTTAATCTTTCCATACACATGTCTTCTATATCTCTAGGTATTGCCATATCAAACCAAAATCTATGAATAGACTCATTTTCTATCATATCTTTGTGGATAATCGTCTCTTTTGCAGAGGTAGCAGAAAAGACAAGGCGATAACGGTTGATATATTTTTCTAGTTTATCGACTGTATCTGCTTTGACATTTTCACCTAAAGTTTGTGCTACTTTTGCTACTTTTTCTAAGTCTCGCCCTAGTATCACGACATCACACCCTGCTCTGAGTAAATGCTTCGCAGCCAAAACACCCATCTCACCAGCACCGACTACCACACCTGTCATACCAACCATATTTTGACCAAGAAGCTTATGGGCTTGTGCCACAGCTACAGAAGCTATAGAGATAGGGTTTTGAGAAATATTGGTAGCATTTCGTACCTCTGCTGCACACTTTACAGCATAAGAAATCATACGATTAAGCTTACGTTCTGCTGTTTTATTGCTGTGTGAAAGCATGAAAGCTTCTTTGACTTGTCCTGTGATTTGAGACTCACCAATGACCAAAGAATCCAAAGAAGCAACCACCGAAAAAAGATGATGTACAGCTTCTTCATCATCATAACGTACAGCTGTTGTTTTGAGTTCATAGAAGTTCAAGTCACTTTTTTTTGCCATCAGACCTAATATAGCATGAAAACTCGAAAAGTTATCTCGTGTAGCAAGGACAATCTCCACACGGTTACACGTAGATACAATAAATGCTTCATGGACAAACTCAAATGCAACCAACAAATTGAGCATTTCTATCTTCTCTGTGTCATTTGAAAAAGCCAATTTCTCACGCATAGCTTGATCACAATTTTTATGCGAAAAACTTACCACTTGATAGTACATTAAAATTCTCTCTCTATCATTGCCATAGCAATACTACTTAAGGATTTTTCACCCTTTTTATTCATCAATACAATCGCTTCTTCTATCAGTACTTTGGCTTCTGCATAGCTTTTTTGTAACACGCCTGAACTATGCATCGCTTTTTTTATCCAAAGAGACTCTGACTCTGAAAGGATTTTACCATGAAGTGATTTGAGTGTATGTTTATCTCTTTCATTCATTGTCTCATAAAGATAAATATACGGTAAAGTTGTCTTTCCCTCGACAAAATCATGCAAAGCTGGTTTGCCCAATGTCTTAGCATCTACTGTAATATCTAGTAAATCATCAATCATTTGAAAAGCCATACCTAGATTTTTACCATATCGCATATAGCTCTGTGTCTCTTTATCTGCCAATAATGCCGCTGCTCCTGCACTAGCTTCCATCAAAGAAGCTGTTTTTTGATATATCATTTTAAGATAAATCTCTTTGTCTGTGTTAAATTTTTTGGAGAGAGAAACATCTTTTAACTCTCCTAAACTAAGTTGGACGACTGCATTAGAGACCATTTTAGCCACTTCTATGCTAATATTATTTAACTCTAAAAAACCTTTTGAGTAGAGTATATCTCCCAACATAATGGCTGTTTTATTACCATAAAGGGCATTGAGAGAAGGTTGTGAACGCCGTGTATACGCATCGTCTATCACATCATCATGCAACAGACTCGCTGCGTGTATCATCTCTACAATCGCAGCTGTTTTAACCACTGCTAAGCTAGAACCTGCTATTTTTAAGATAAGTTTCGCACGAAGCCTTTTACCATGAGGTAATTTTGCATATAAAGATATAACTTCTTTATCATCTAACTCCGTAATAAACTGTTCTATTTTTCTCTCAACTGCATTTAGCACAATGAAGCTACCTTACTCACACTGTGTGACGATACGTCCAACAAGGTCTATAAATACAGAACCTGTTCTACCATCTATATCTTCATCGATAACGGTACGTGAGATTTCTTGTTTAATCATCTCTTCATCTATATCTTTTTCTTCTAGCATTCTCTCAACCACTGCCAATCGTCTAAAGACGGCTTCAAGTTCTTTTTCAACAATATTTTGGTTGGCTGTTTTTGCTATTTCAAAGTATGAAGATTGAGGTGTTCTACCCCAAAAGTCATCTTTATAATCTCCGTAATCATCATCTTCATCTATATAATTGCTCATATTTTATTCCTTAAATTTTAAATATTATAACTGACTATTGCTCATTATTTTCCATACTTTTCAACAAAGCTTTCATAATCACCTTCAAAATCAATCATCGTACCATCTTCGTTAATCTTAATAATCCTATTGGCAAAAGCATCAATGAGTTCTCTATCATGAGAAACACAAATCACACCACCTTTATAGTTATGTAATGCCTCACCTACAGAGATAATAGCTTCAAGGTCTAAATGGTTATTTGGTTCATCCATCACAAGAAAATTGGCTGTATCCATCATCATTTTAGACATCATGACACGGTGTTTTTCCCCACCTGAACAGGCATCTATCTTTTTCTTTTGTTCTTCTCCTGAAAAAAGCATACGTCCCAATGTTTTACGAATCTCATCAATATGCCATTTGACATCAAAGCCTTGTATCCATTGAGGTAACTCTTCATCACCTACAACTAAATCGGTTGTATTTTGTGGAAAGTATGAATACGTCACTGTTTGACCCCATTTGAACATACCACTATCAGCATCTACCTCTTCCATAATGATTTTAAGTAAGGTCGTTTTACCTACACCATTTGTACCAATAAGTGCTATCTTATCATCTTTATTGACTTTAAGTGTAAGATTTTCAAAGACAACTTCTCCATTATAAGACTTAGAAAGATTTTCAATTTCAAGTACTTCATTGCCTATATCACGATGTGCTTTAAACATAATAGAGGGGTCTCTACGAGATGAGAGCTGAATCGCTTGGACATCTAGTTTATCTAACTGTTTTTGTCTCGAAGTAGCTTGTTTTGCTTTAGAAGCATTAGCTGAGAATCGTTTGATAAATCCTTCTAATTCTTCTTTCTCTTTTAAGCCTTTGGCTCTATCTGTCTCTGCTTGTTTGGCTATGAGGTTTGCAGCGATATACCACTCATCATAATTACCTGTAAATTCACGTATATTTTGGAAGTCTAAGTCTAGTATATGTGTCACAACACCATTTAAAAAGTGTCTATCATGAGAGATAACCATCAATGTACCATCATGACGTTTTAGCTCATTTTCTAGCCATGAGATAGTCTCCATATCAAGGTTGTTGGTAGGCTCATCTAGTAGCAATACATCTGGTTTCAAAAAAAGTACCTGTGCCAAAAGAATTTTAAATTTATCACCACCTGTCAGTGAAGACATAAGGTCTGTATGTTGTCCTACAGGAAAGCCCAAAGATTGAAGTAATTTTTCTATCTTCACATCTGATTCATACGTTGGGTCTTCATCAGCACATATCATCTCCAATTCGCCTAAACGATTATTGACAGCATCACTTTCAAAGTCCCCCTCCATATAGAGTTTTTCTTTCTCTTTTTGGGCATCAAAAAGCTTTTTATTTCCATAAAGTACGGCATCACTAAGAGTATATTCTTCAAAAGCATACTGATTTTGAGAAAGCATCCCTAATTTAAGGTTAGGTTGAAGTTGAACTTCCCCATCACTTTGTTCTAGTTCACTTGCGAGTATCTTCATAAATGTCGATTTTCCTGCACCATTTGCACCGATGAGTCCATATCGTTTACCCACATCTAGGGTCATATTTATTTTATCAAAAAGTACTCTTTTACCATATCGTTGTGTCAAATTTACTGTACTAAGCAAGTTTTATCCTTGTGTGTATATTATTGCGATTTTATCATAATCTTCTGAAAGTGAAGCAGAAATATTAATTAAGTGTTCTAACACAACGTACATATCTATCATTATCATTTTTATCTATACTCACTTGATTACCTATATCAAAATTTATACCTATAGCTCGACTTGAATCAGCTACATCTGAAGTAGAAGACCAATAACGTGCAGATACTATCATAGTAAATGCTGTAGAGATACTAGGAGTAGCTCTTGTATCTTCTACCAAAGAAAGAAGTTCATTAATATTAGGAAGCCTCCAATTAGTACCATCTAAACTTAATCCTTCACAATAAGCAATAGCATTTAGCCAATGACTTTGTTTAATAGTATTAATATTGTCACTATAATTATCTTGCCATTGAAGTAGCGTTGTCCCATCTGTGACTATGCCTGTTGGTGTTGCATATACCGATAAACTCAATCCTACTAGTATTAAAAATATTTTTTTCATCATTTTTCCTTTTTCATCATTTTTCTTTTTTTATCGAACACAACGAATATAATTATTCGTAATTTTAGCATCAGTCGATTGATTTGCAATATTAAAGTCTACAGACCATATATAATTACTCGACTGACTATATACTGTAGATGTCCAATATTTATTTGCTTGAATTTGTGTAAATGTATCTTCTATAGTATTGGTATTCTTACCATAGTTTACAACAGTCATAAACTCTTTTCTTGTAGGTAGTCTCCATCCCGTACCATTTAAATTTAAATTTGTACAATAAGATGTAGCCATATCCCATGTGTCTATATTTGTAGTGACACTTACATCATCTTGCCATTGAAGGTTGGTATCTTCATCGGTTACAATAGATAAAGTATGGTCTCTAGTAAATGATGAAAGTTGTCCACTTTCATAGAAACCATCATCATTAGAGGCATAACTCGTTGTTTGACCTGTTTTACGTACCCCAATTAACTCTAATACATCATCGATATTTATGATAATTGATTGTGTTGGACTACTCTCATTTCCTGACAAGTCCGTAGCCAAGGCATCAAATGTATAACTTATCTTGTTACTTTCATAATCAGGTGCTTCTTTAAAAGTCACAACACCTGTGGTATCATTCACATCAAAAGAATCATTATCATCCCCACTGATACTATAGATAATAGTATCATAATCACTTGCATTTAAAGTAATAGCATAAAATTGATTTTCTAATACTGTGACTTCTCTACTAGAAGGTGTGAATATTGGGGCTATTGTATCTGTGACATGCACGCTTCTTGTCTTTTCTATGGCTACATTGTTTGAACTATCTGTAACATTGTATGTGACGGTATAGATTCCTACCTTACTCATATTTACATCTGAAGTAT
>JAMOTK010000006.1 GCA_027062365.1 Sulfurovum sp. | reverse complement strand
GAAATGAAATATAGATGGTTTGATTTAAAAGCTTTTTCCTCCTTTGATACACTCTGGATACATGTGAAAAAATTGCTAGATGGCTTTGGCTTGGAATATGACATTAATTTTGGTTAGGTACTTATCAAAAAATTACTTTTAAACTACTCTCCTTTGCTTTTTTCTTTTATGCTGAATGGTTACCCTTTATCATTTTAAGAATTTGGAGATAGATTGGTTGAGTTTTGAGTGATTGATTCTATGGTTTAAGATAAAGTATGTAATAGTATACTTCAATTAGCTCTTTTAAGGATTGATACAATGACAAAAAAAATAATAGCTATGTTTGGGTTTTTTATATTTTCCTCTTTTTTAATCGCAGGAGAAATCATCGTAGCCGTCTCTGCCAATGTGTCGTATGCTATTGAGCCTTTGAAAAAAGCCTTTCATCAAAGACATCCTCATACCAATGTCACCGTAATATTGGGTAGTTCTGGTAAGCTTACGGCTCAGATAAGCCACGGTGCACCGTATCAGCTTTTTATGTCTGCAAATATGCTTTATCCCCATACACTCTATAGAGATAAATTAGCTATGACTAAGCCTATCGTCTATGCCCAAGGGGCGTTGGCAATACTCTCTACCAAAGAGCGTAATTATTGTGCTGAAATCTTTATTCTCAAAGACCCTAGTATCCAAAAAATTGCTATTGCTAATCCTAAAACAGCACCTTATGGTGTCGCTACGGTAGAAGCACTTAAAAATGCAAAACTTTATAAAAAGCTCAAAGATAAGTTTGTCTATGGTGAATCTATCTCTCAAACAGTGATTTATGCCACACGTGCTACAGATATTGGTATTGTTGCGAAGTCATCATTGTATGCCCCACAACTTTTACAGTATAAAGAAGCAATCCATTGGGCAGAAGTAGATGAACATTTATACACAGCGATAGACCAAGGTATGGTTATACTCAAAGAGGGAAAAGACAACAACGAGGTCAAAGCATTTTATGACTTTATGTTAAGTAAAGAAGCGAAGCGTATTTTAGTAGCATTTGGTTATCGTGTTTTATGATAGAATTGTCACCTTTTATCCTCTCTTTTAAATTAGCAGGATTGACTACGGTACTACTTTTTAGTCTCTGTGTCCCCTTTGCTTGGTGGATGTCTCAAACAGAATCTAAATCTAAACCTATTTTTGAAGCCATTACGGCTTTACCTATTGTGTTGCCTCCCTCTGTATTGGGGTTTTATATCTTAGTGTTACTCTCTCCTCAGAGTGCTATAGGAGGATTCTTTGAAGAGATATTTGGGATAAAATTACTATTTTCTTTTACAGGATTGGTTGTGGCTAGTTGTTTTTACTCTTTACCTTTTATGATACAGCCTTTACAAAATGGCTTTGAGTCTCTTAATAAATATATGTTAGAAGCTTCATACTTAGCAGGAAAATCTACCATACAAACCATTTGGTACGTGGCATTACCCAATATGAAACCAGCACTGATGACAGCAGTTATTATCACTTTTGCTCATACTGTAGGAGAATTTGGTGTGGTACTAATGATAGGAGGAAGTATCCCCTATGAGACAAGAGTTGCTTCTGTGGCTATCTATGAGATGGTAGAGATGATGGAATATGATAAGGCTCATATCTATAGTGCCATAATGGTGGCTATGAGTTTTGTGGTACTTCTATCGGTGTATATCTTTAACCATAAACAAAAAAAGATAGGGATTATCTAGTGATTAAAATAGAGATACAAAAATCCTTACATGGAAGCAAAGGCACTATGCTTTTAGATATTGAACTAGAGATTTTTAAAGGGGAGTTTGTGGTCATAATGGGTGAGAGTGGTTCAGGTAAAACGACACTCCTTAGGATACTAGCAGGATTGGAAAAATCTGAAGGAAATATATGGATAGAGGGCAAATCATGGCAAGGATTATCGCCTCAAAAAAGAAGTATAGGTTTTGTTTTTCAAGACTATGCTTTGTTTGAAAATATGAGTGTCAAAGAAAATCTTCTGTATGTCCAAAAAAACCATACTTTAGCCGATGAGCTACTAGCACTAACTGAACTGACATCTCTTTCGTCTCGTAATGTAAAGATGCTTAGTGGTGGACAAAAACAACGTGTGAGTCTCTGTAGAGCAATGATGAATAAACCTCAGCTTTTACTTATGGATGAACCTCTTTCAGCACTTGATACTAAAATGAAAATCAAACTTCAAGAAGAGATTATCAAACTTCATAAGGCATTTGGAACAACCACTCTTATGGTAAGCCATGACAATGAATCTTCCTATCTCTTGGCAGATAGAATCATTATCTTAGACCAAGGTAAAGTGATTAAAGATGGGGTAAAAGATGATGTATTTGAGAAAGTTAGAGCCGTTCGTTATACTTTAGTCCTATAATTTCTTTCTCTAATAGACTCTTTCTTTTTCTTATGCTACACTTAGCGTAAATATTTTCTTCATAGTAAAAGGATAAAAAATATGATAAAAAAATATATGATAAGCTTGACATTGTTATTGTTTTTTACTGCATGTACCAATAAATCAGACTATGCACTTTTGCAAACATCTACAGCGAAAGAAACGTTGATAAAAGATACAAATATAGAATATCGTATCTTGGTACAAGATAGGCTAGATATTTCTTTGTATAAAGACCCAACAAAAGGGATTATTAGAGCAAATAACCATGAGTTAAGTCAAGAGATGAAAGAAGAAGGCATACTTGTAAATACTTCAGGATATATTAACTTACCTTTAATTGGGAATGTGAAAGTGATAAACTTGACCCAAACAGAAGCGGCAAGACGGATTACACAAGCCTATAAGAAATATTTGAAGACACCTTCTGTGTATGTGGAAGTGATGAATAAACGTCTTTTTGTCTTGGGTGAAGTGAATAAACCAGGTGTTGTGCCTATAGATAGAGAAAAAATGACTATTTTTGAAGCCTTAGCATTTGTTGGAGACATTAAAGATAGTGCAGTAAGAACAGATATCATCATCATGTCTAATACCCCAAAAGGGATGAAGATACGAAAAGTGGATCTTACTAACTTTGACACGATGAATTATAATAATTTACTGTTACGTCCTAATGATATTGTCTATGTACAACCTGATGGATGGAAAGAATTTAAAGTAGCATCAGATAATTTCACTTCACCATTTGAAACGATTGCTAAGATTGCTTCACCATTTGTGACGATTAAATATTTAAGCGACTAAGAAACACCGATGTATGTAGATATGTTATGGATTGCTCTTCTTTCTTTTGTGGGTATTTATATCCTAAAACACTATGCCCCTAAGATAGGCTTGATAGATACTCCTAATGCACGTAGTACGCATCATGATAGTATCGTCAGTGGTGCAGGTATAGGGTTTTATTTGTCTATTATGATGGTTTTATCTTTTTTTCATCTAGCCTTTTTATGGGATAATATGTATACATTTATAGCCATTACTTTTGTATTTGTGATAGGGATTCTTGATGATTATAGTGCCATATCTCCTCTTTTGAAGTTTTCTATATTAATTATTAGCACACTGTTGCTCTCACTAGATATGGTTATTATTGATAACGTTGGTATATTCTTTGGTAGCTCTGTAAGCTTGGGATGGTTGAGTATTCCTTTTACTATTTTTGCTGTGGTAGGCTTTAGCAATGGACTCAACTTGATAGATGGGCTTGATGGCTTGTCTTCTGTGATTAGTATCGTTATATTGAGTATGTTTTTTGCTATAGGGTACACCTATAATGACTTTCTTATACAATTCATCTCTTTGGCTTTTATCGCAACACTCCTTCCTTTTTTGATATTTAATTGGTATCCTGCGACTATCTTTATGGGAGATAGTGGTTCTTTGACTTTAGGGTTTGTTATTTCTATATTGGCTATCAAATCTTTAGTATATGTGCCTGCTTTGAGTATCTTATATCTCTCAGCCATTCCTATCATTGATACACTCATAGTACTTATTCGTCGTAAATTACATGGTAGAGGTATGTGTCAAGCAGACAGATGTCATATCCACCATATACTTCACGAATACTTTGAAAACAATACACAAAAAACAGTTGTAATTTTAGGTTTTATCCAACTTGTTTTTTCTTTAATAGGTTTACAATTGGGTAAAGATATAGAAAGTATCTATCCCTTAACACTCTTTTTTATACTCATGACACTTGTATATCTACAATTAGATAGAATGATAAAAAAGCAAAATCGTGTATGTTAGGGCTTTGACACGTATGTTTATACTTTAATAAGGTAAAATATGTTTAATAAATATTTAAGGATACAATATGGCATGTGATTTATGTGGAAATGAAGAAAGCTTAACGGCATATATAGTAGCACCCAAAGAAGAGACAATAACGATTTGTAGTACGTGTCTAGCTACGATAGATGAGCCTAGTGAAAATGAAAAGCATTGGAATTGTTTGCATGATAGTATGTGGAGTACTACTCCTGCTGTACAAGTGATGGCATATAGACTCTTAACCAAACTATCTGCACAAGACCAACTAGATATGATGTATTTAGAAGAAGATGTCTTAGCATGGGCAAAAGAAGATATTGCTACACAAAAGGTTGTGCCTACACGTGATAGTAATGGTAATATCCTTGTAGAAGGGGATGCTGTGAGTGTGATTAAAGACCTTGTTGTAAAAGGGGCAGGATTTACAGCCAAGCAAGGTACTACGGTCAAAAATATCCGTATGGCTCTTGATGACCCTACCCATATCCAAGGGCGTGTCAATGGTACGATGATATTTTTGAAAACTGAGTTTCTAAAAAAACTTTAAAACTATCTGAATATGACCTACTTAGATAAAATAACCAAAGCCAAAGCAAGATTGATGCTAGAGCATCCTTATTTTGGTACGATAGCATCTGCACTTGTTTTAGAAAAAAACAATGACATCCTTACCTTTACGAGTGATGGGGAGAAGATGCGTTATAATTCTGAGTATCTTGATAGGCTTTCTCTTGATGAGGTAGAGTTTGTCATGGCAAATGGTGCGATGCATAGTGTTTTACAACACACAGACCGTGTGGCATCACGTACCAAGTGGCTTTGGCAGACGGCTACAGATTATGTGGTCAATGCTATGCTTGTCAAAAATGGTATGCACCTCCCCGAATATGCCAATTATGAAAAAAAGTTTGTCGGTATGTATGCGGAAGAAGTGTATGAGCATCTTCGTGCTGAAATGATGGACAACACAGACCATAGTATGCAACAAGAGAGTGAACAAATCACGCCTAGTGATGAGGTAGGGGTAGATACTCTACACATGCAAAAAGAACATACCCCTGACAAAAATGCATTAGAGACACTAGAAGAAGAAAATGCCCAAGACAAAGAAGAAGAGTCTACCCAAACCAAAACAGAGATGAAAGAGCAGTTTGAACAGATATTTCAAAAACTAAAACGCCAAGGTACTCTGCCCAAAGAGATACACCTTGTCGTACCCCAATACTTTTCTCACAAAGTAGATTGGCGTGAGTTTTTGTATGGCTATATCGCTTCTCATGCTAAAACGACCTATCGTTTTACCCCACCCAATATGAAGTATCTTTATCGAGGTATCTATCTACCTTCTTTGAGTTCTGATTTGTTACGTATAGTGGTGGCTATCGATACTTCTGGGTCTGTAGATGAGACACTCTTGTCTACCTTTTTGGGAGAAGTAAGTTCGATGATGCAACAGTACCCCAACTATGAGATAGATATGATTACAGCAGATGCTAAAGTACAATCTCATAAGACTTTTTTACCTGCACAGCCTTTGGAGTATGAGATTTCAGGAGGAGGGGGGACAGATTTTCGTCCTGTCTTTAGCTATATAGACCAAACAATTGACTATCCTACCCTATTGCTCTACTTTACCGATGGGCAAGGTACATTTCCTAAAAATGAACCTAGTTATGATGTCTTGTGGATTATGCCCACTACCGTTGCTGTACCTTTTGGGGAAGTTGTGAGTTTAGAAGGTTAGATTGATGTGTATAAAAAGGAGGTGGTACCGCAGGTCGGATTCGAACCGACACGCCCTAAAGCAGAAGATTTTGAGTCTACCAAGTCTACCAGTTCCATCACTGCGGCACATACGTTTAAAACGTAAATAGCATTCTACATTGTATATCCTTAAAATTTATTTAATCTCTATAAGAATTCTATTTAAATTAATCTGTTATACTATCACATTCATTAATATCAAACTAGGAACAGACTTGAAAATTACGATTATTATCATAGGCATTTTATTTATATATGGAGCATTTTCTACTTTTTTTCATGATGCTACTATGGTAGGCTATATTGGACAATCTATAGGAGAGACCAATATTTATATCTTTGGATATTTGGCGTATATCAATATCCCTTTTTTACTTTATCCTCTATATATACTTTATATCAATCAAGATATGAGAAGAAATCTTGACTTTTATTTGGGTTGGCTATTGGCTATTATCGGACTAGTGATGTTTGAAGCTTTGGTTTTTGATCTTCAAAGTGCTGGATATATAGGCTCAGAATTGGTAGTGTTTTTACAACCATTTATTGGACTAGCAGGATTATGGTTCTTTTGGTTTATGATGGTAGCCCTCTCTGTGGTGTTACTTTTTGGAGATGATTTGACCTTTGCTGATATACCTATTCATTTTTTTAAATCCCCTAAAGAACTACAGATGAAAGCAAAAATAACTTCCTTTTTTCATAAAATATCGCAAACTATATCTACGCATCCTTTTTCTTCGTCTATGGAAGCAGATATGTTACCTGTCTTAAAAAATATAGAGCTAGAAGAGACACCTAGATATCAAACAAATGTGGCTCAAAAAAGACCCTCTCAAAAAAGACCCTCCCCAAAGATACCCAAAGAACATGTGATAACCAAGCACCTCGAAGAAGAAGCCTTACTCAATAAATACAATCAAAACACAGCTACCCCTAGCAATAAAAAAAGAAAAGCCCCTGCTAAGAAAAAGATAGCCAAATCAGAGATACCTCCTTCTGTCTCTATGGCAGAGATGGATGATGCTGTTATCAATGAGATTTTAGAATTAGAAAATGAAATGATTGATGAAATAGCATCACATAACCCACAGGTACAAATCGTAAGTGAATTAGAAGAAAACTCTAAACTTATGGAGCAGATAGACAAAGGTGTCATCGCTAAACCCCAAAACTTTAAATTGCCTAAAATAGACTTTTTACAAAAAGCACCACGCCTAGCAAAAAAGGTAAATGAAGCAGAGATAGACAGAAAGATAAAAAAATTATTGACCAAACTAGAGCAGTTTAAGATTGATGGAGATGTGGTACGTACTTATTCTGGTCCTTTGGTCACAACTTTTGAATTTAAACCTGCAGCCAATGTAAAAGTCTCTAAAATACTAGGACTTCAAGATGACCTTGCTATGGCACTCCGTGCTGAAACCATACGCATACAAGCACCCATACCAGGGCGTGATGTAGTAGGGATAGAGATACCCAATGAGAGTATAGACACCATTTATTTACGTGAAATCTTAGAGAGTGATGTGTTTAAAAACTCTTCTTCTCCTTTGACGGTGGCTTTAGGTAAAGACATCGTAGGGAATCCATTTATTACAGATTTAAAAAAGCTACCACATCTACTCATCGCAGGAACGACAGGCTCTGGTAAATCTGTGGGTATTAATGCAATGATACTTTCATTACTCTATCGTAATGACCCAGACCAGCTTAAACTTATGCTCATAGACCCTAAAATGCTAGAATTTTCGATGTATAATGACATCCCACATCTCATCACACCAGTGATTACCGAGCCTGTCAAAGCTATATCAGCCTTAGCCAACATGGTAGGAGAGATGGAGAGACGCTACAAACTTATGGCAGATGCACGTACTAAAAACATAGAAAACTACAATGAAAAAGTCAAAAAAGAGTCCTCAAATGAGCCTTTTCCTTTTATCGTTATCATCATTGATGAATTGGCTGACCTTATGATGAATGGGGGAAAAGATGTAGAACTCTCTATCGCTCGTTTGGCTCAAAAGTCTCGTGCTTGTGGTATACACCTCGTAGTAGCTACCCAAAGACCAAGTGTCGATGTCGTCACAGGACTCATCAAAGCCAATCTCCCTTCTAGGCTAAGCTACAGAGTAGGCTCACGCATAGATTCTAAAGTGATTTTAGATGCCTTAGGTGCAGACTCTCTACTAGGTCGAGGAGATGGACTCTTTACCCCTCCTGGGACTACAGGACTCGTGCGTATCCATGCCCCATGGAACACAGAAGATGAGATAGACAAGGTAGTAGAATTTCTCAAAGAACAACGTCTCCCTGAGTATGACGAAAGCTACCTAGTATCAGGAGGAAACAGTAGCAACAAAGAAGAGAGCGAAATAGTCCTAGATGCTCTCTACGAAGATGCCAAATCAGTTGTCCTCACAGACAAAAAAACCTCTATCTCTTACCTACAACGTAAATTACAAATAGGCTACAACCGTTCAGCCAACATCATAGAACAACTAGAAGCCAAAGGCATACTCTCACCCCCCAATGCTAAGGGTAATAGAGAGATAGTGTAGTTTATTTTAAGTTCATGTATGCTCTTTGATAAATTTAACCTATTTACTTATTATTGTATTTAATTAAGATAATAAAATCTGATAATATTAAGAGAATAACTTTGTGAAGTGATAAAAGGAATAGATATAAAAATTAGTTTGATAAAAAAGTGATTGATTTGAATTGGTTGCGGGAGTAGGATTTGAACCTACGACCTTCGGGTTATGAGCCGTACCACTTTGTTTGTATACATTATATAGAATATTTATGTTATTAATTTTTAAAACTAACCACTTACTCCCCCTTATTTTTCATTGTTGCTTTGGCTCTTGCTCTTAAAAGAGGATTTTATCTCTAGAATCTAACTTAGAACGGCGATTGTTTGACAGGCTGTGTGCATAACTCGCGTTTAGCTGAGTTATTCATTCAGAATTAGTTGCTTTTCCTCTTCAGAAAATTATAATGTCTAAAAATTGGGGCCAGGGAAAGGTTTTGCTAAAGGAGAAGCTTTGCTCCGACGATGAAGTTTCTTCGGAGACGGAGGAGCAAAGCGAACTCCCCTTGTCCATTTAATAAAAGTTGTTGGGATTAAAATAGAGAGTTTTATTTAGCTTCTTTCATTATCTTTTCATTTCTTTCTTTTTGAGTCTGAATAGTTTTCTCTCCCATTTTTTTAAAATTATCTTGAATGTCTTTTGTCATGGTTGTTAATTGGCTAGTGATTAGTTTAAAAGCTATGGTCATAACAATAACTAAAATAATAACCTTTGTTAATTGTCTTTCTAAAAAAGGTTTGATTTTTAAGGGTGAACTATCTCCACAATGTGGGCATACTTCGGCATTGAGTGCTATATCATTATCGCAGGTTTTACATTCTGTCATATTCTTTCTATTGGGTTTTCTATTTACTATTCTAGTTTTTTTCATTGATAGTATTCATCCTTATTGATATTATTACTTTTGGCTAATTGTTTGATTGCAGTATTTATAATATTAAGTTTTTTGATTTCTTTTTACAACTCTACTCATTTTATACCATTCACTTTCATAAGTCTTTTTAATTCTTTGTTTATTGAAATGGTCGTTCTTAATCTTTCTTTCCCTTTTATGAGAAATAGATTTATGACTCTTTCCAATTTTTCTTTATATTTCAATCTCTCAAGTGCAATCTTATAGTTAATTTTTCTTTCTTCTAATATTCTTTTTCTTATTGAAATTTCTTTATTTAATTTATTTATCTCTGCGTAATCTTTCATTGATAAAAGTTCATATGTTTTTTTCCCATAAATCTTTTTCTCCATGTCTGTATAAGCATCTGCATTTAAAATACATGTAACTAATATATAAAATATAATTCCTCTCATTTCTTCCCTTTTACTATTCTAATTTTTTTAATGTCCCATTTCGGCTAGTTCTGCCATCATTAGATGATAAAATTTTTTAGTTTTTACTTCTGGTAATTTATCAATAGCTTTGAGTATTTCATTTTTTAAATATGTAGGATTATTTAAATCGGGTTTTTTATTATCATCTTCAAAATGTTCCATTACTATTTTATGTAGTACAGGTCTGCTATTTTCCCAATTCTTAATAGTATTTTGGTCAATTCCCAATATTTTAGACATTTCTTTCTTAGTAATCACAATAATCTCCATTTTTAAGTATTAATTCACAATAATACTGATAGTATTCATAATATCAAAATAATTAAGATTAACAAATCATAAATATTAAGACTAGGAGCTAAAAATGACGATAGATGATATTTTTCAACAATATTTTGAACTTAAAAAGTCAAAGTGGGCAAAACATACATTAAAATCAAATCTATCCTCATACAATAATCACATTTACCCAAATATAGGTCAAAGTGATATAGATACTCTTAATTTCATAGATTATCAGAAGTTAGCTAATAAACTGTTAGAACGTCCACTGTCACCAAAGACGGTCGGTAATATTTTCATTATTGTTACAGGTATAGTGAAGTTTGCTATCAAAACAGATATATACCTGGGCAAAGACTATGTGCAATTTGTAGAGCTTCCTAGCTATGACAATAAACAATATTTTACCCTTTCTGTGGCATTTCAAAAGCGTTACATTCGTGCCTTGATGACTTTTAATGAACCAGTCTATAAAGATATTTTCTTTTTTCTTCTCCATGGTAGAAGATTGGGTGAGGTACTTTGTTTGGAATGGGAATTTTTAGACTTAGAACAGGGGCTTATGTATCTTCCTGCACAAAAAAACAAATCTCGTAAAAACCTTGTCTTTGAACTTACAAACAGACAAATTAAAATATTGAAATCATATAAATCAGAAGCATATAAAAAACAAGGAAATGCATATCTTAAAGGCTATGTTTTCATTAACCCTAGTACAGGTACAAGATACAAAGATGTACGCAAAGCTTTTGAACGTCTTTTAGATAGAAATACTTTACCTAAAATTCGTATCCATGATATACGTCATCTTTTAGGCACTTACCTAGTCAACGAACTAAACACACCCATAGAGCATGTATCACATTTATTGGGTCACTCATCAGTGCAAGTAACCCAGCGATATGTAAATCAAAAACCTTCCAATGCTCGTAAAGCTATGGATAGTATTTTTTCTTCTATTAAAGATGATGTAGATATAGCACACCTTTAGAACGATAACGCCCCTGCATATTTGTAGGCATATATAGTTAGCTCCTGTATGTGTCTGTGTAGGGGTTTGATGAGCTAACAACAAATATATAAGAGCTAAGGAGCTAACAATGGCAAACAATAAATTAGGATTTGAAGTAAGTTATACCGTGAATATAATCACGAGTATCAAACCAACACCATCAGGTAAAGTAGATGGTAATAACTATCCTGCATCTGTAAAACTTCGTTCTTCCATGATACTAATAGAAGAAGGCGATTTTGGTCAAGTTGAAAAAGAAACAAATATTGAATTTTCAATTCCATGTGAAGATGAAAGATTAAGAGATTTGAATACTTGGTTAAGAGTACAACAAAAAGACAATAATCCACTTATTATTAACGGTACTCTTCCTTATTCATCAGGCTCTAAAGCAATCTTTACTGTAAAAAGTCTTCTTACTGGCGAAGAGATGATGTCAACAAAAATTAAAAAGGCTTAATCATGAAAACATCAGGATTTTTAATCTCTTATACTATTACAAATATTACGAGTATCCGTCCTATTTCTTCTATCGAAAAAGATGGGATTTTATATCCCTCTTCGGTAAAGTTTAGATCCTCACTCTTTGAGACCAGAGATGATGAAGAGTTAGGTCAAGTAGAAAGAGAAGTGCATGTAGAGTTCATTATCCCTTGTCCTCATGAAGACTTGAAACAGTTTAATGTATGGCTTAGACATTACATGGGTAAAGGCAATACTTTGACTATCAAGGGTACTTTTCCTATATCAGGAAGTTCCAAGACTATGCTTGTCGTTTTGAGTCATCAGACAGCTACAGAGATACTAGAGAATGCAAAGACTAAAAATAAGAACCAATCATGAGCAATACAATAACATTGATGATTAATGCAACGTATAAAAGAAAAGATATGCCTTATACCAATGAATTTGTAACCACGTTAGAGGGGATAGGTAATACAAAAATAGAAATATCTCAAGCGATTAAGTATTGGATAAATACTTTTGAAAAAGGTTGTGAAGTCAAAATAAATGCTTTAGATGTTGTTGGATTTATTGAAGATGTAGAGTATGTGAATGTTGATGAGTTTTTAGCACTTTTTGAAGGGAATGTTTATCTTTCTATTAGAGATAAATTTTCTTTTTTTAAAATATTCAAAAGTTTTTTTAGATAGTAAACCTATTGAAGCACATTTAAACATTGTGCTTTGATGGCTTTATTGCCAAAGATAGACTCGTTTATTAGCGTGGGTCGTCTCAAAATTTTAAAATCGCTAAAAAGGTTTGTTATGAGAAATTTATCTACCAAAGCTAAATTAGCTTCTTTGTTTGCTTTAGCTACTGCTACTGCTTCTGCTGCACCGATTGCTATTGATTTGGCTGATGCCAGTACAAGTGTAACCAATGCAGGTACAGCTATGATTGGTGTTGCGGCTCTTATCTTCGGAATTGGTTTGGTTATTTACCTCTTGAAAAGATAGGGGATAGTATGCAACCACTAGATTTAAGTTCTGTACTTACTGATATATTTTCTGTAAATAGTTCTATTGTTATAGTGGTTGTGTTGCTCTTTACGGCAAAAATAATATTTTTATTATTAATGAAAAAAGGTAAATTTTCTAAGTTTATTGATAATAAAAATAGTGAAAGACGCAAAGAAGAACTTGAAGCAGAAGAACTTAAACCTGCTTTTTTAACTGAATTTAGGAAAAACACAAAAGTAGAGAGTCCAACTTCTAATACTCGTCTATATAAAGCTAATAAAAAAATCTTGTCTGCACCCAATACTTACATCAGACATGGAAGTGCTGCTAAAAAAACCCTTACGATTGATGATTACAAAAAATACTATGATGCTATTAAAGTTCGCAAAGATGATTTTAAACCTTCTGAAAAGTCTGAAATATTCTATGACGCACATGAAGAAAAATTAACAGATATTTACATGATATTAAATCCAATCTCTGATGAAGATTACGAGAAGTGGTCATCTGAATACGAAACCAATAAAAAACGACCAAATGAAGCGTATTGGAAAGATAAAGAAAAAAAGATTGAAATTGAGCAAGAGCATGAAATTAGAGCAGGACAATTGTTTGATGTTGTCTATGAAGAATATGAAGAGCTTAATCTTTATGATTATGATGGTAGTTATATTTATGAAGCAGAAGAAAATAAATATGATTTTGAAATAGTATATGAAGGGTTTGATGATGATTGAATATGTAAACATAGTTTGGACAGGAAATAAGCCTTTTGACTTTTTCTTTAATTTGGTTTTTTTCTTTACTTTAAGTGGCTGGTCTATTCGTGTTGTCATAAATGTTATTTTTAATAGGAGATATTAATGAAGAAGTTTATATTTGTAATTATGGTTCTTTCGGTGGTTGTTTATGCCAAAGCTGGTTGGTTGGGTGATTTACCTACACCACATCAATTAAAAATGACAAAAGAAGATTATGCATTTATGTCGGCTCTTGCAGGGTTGATGTGTGGTTCTATCTTTTCATTTTTGATTACGCGTTAATTTAATTTATTTTTATAGGAGCTAACTATGAGATTTTTACTATTTTTTGTCTTTTCTTTTTTTGCATTTGCAGGTTATCCTGAGGATTGTCCTTTGCCTAAAAATAGCACCACGGTTTTAATTAAAGAAGTTTTTGGATTTTCTTCTCAATATTATCCACCTGTGCACTCTCTAGATTGTGACGGGAATGGTTATCAAGATACGATTGAAACATGTGTAGGTGATGCTAATGATCATGGAGGTTGTCAAAGAGATTATGTTATAAAAGTTTATAGATACGTTAGTGGAACTTGTTCCGATGGTTCTAGTATGGATGAAAATGGGGTTTGTGTAGATGATACTGAATGTGATATAGGTTATATCAGGGATGATACAGGTACTTGTGTTGATGACGGTTGTGAAGGTGACCTTGCCGTTGTGGGTAATAATGGATGTCTTGAACCTTGCCCTAATATTGATGCTATTATTAGGAATACTCAGCCGATGTGTTATTGTTCTGATGGAGATCTTCCTTATCCTACTAATAATCCTTTTAGTATTTGGAAGTGTTTGCCTGATGGAGATGATGGTAACGAAACAATCCCACCACCAATAGAAAACAATGAGACAGAAAACCCTGATACCAACACTACAGACCCAACAGACCCTGACACCGACCCAACCGACCCTGATGGTTCTACTACTTCAACTGAAAATAATTCAACTGAAAACAATGAGACAGACCCAGACGGCACAGACCCAATAGACCCTGATACGACAGACCCAACAGATGCTACTATTGAAAACAATGAGACAGAAAACCCTGACACCAACACCACAGAGCCAATAGACCCAACCGAAAACAATGGTACAGATACAGAGACAAACAGTATATTAAATGATTTAAAAGAGTCTTTGTCAGGGGAAGGTGCTATAGTATCTAGCATTCATGACTCCAGGGATTCAATTAATAGCTCATTAAGTAATTTGGCTACTTTAATATCAGATTCTACAGCACAAAATACTAATGACTTAGCTAATGTATCTCAACATATTGATGATGCTTCTGTAAAAAATGAAGAGTTATTGACAGACATAAAGGATTCTTTAGATGATTTAGATGATATTCCTGCTGAAGCCAATGATGATGAAGATTTTAGTGAGCAAGTAGAGCAGACATCAGGTGAACTTTCTTCTACTATTAAGCAACAATTTTCTAATTACTCTCCAGCTGTAACTTTCAATGCACCTACTGGCACGTGTGTAGATCCTATAATCTCTATTCCAAAATTAGGGGTACATGTTCCTATACCTGTTTCTAAACATGTTTCAAATTTATCTGTAGTTTCTCCTATCTTATATTTTATTGCTGTTGTTGGTGCTGTGGCTTTGGTACTTAGTGGAGGTGGTATGTAATGTGGGGATTGATTGTATCGGCTTTAATAGAAGCAGTTAAAAAGATATTTGGTAGTGGATTAGAAAAGAGTATTAAGATAGCTGCTCGTTTGGCTTTCTTCTTTTTCTTTTCTTCGTTGATTATTTATTTTGTAGATTACTTTTTGTCTTATATTAGAAATTATTCTTTTGCAGGGTTAGACGGTTGCAATGCTTACGCTATAAATGTGATTGGTGTTTTTCCTGCTTTGGGTATTTTCTTCCAAATTGTTGCTTTGGGTTTTTGGGCTAAATTTGCACTTTCTTATTTTAAGGATTCTGTATGATTACGTATGTATTTGGCAAGACAGGTTCAGGTAAATCTTATAAGGCTGTGACATTGATACTAGAAGAGCTAAAGACTCGTCCTGTATTTTCTAATATTGAATTTACAAAGTTTGTGGCTGGGTATACTTTTTTAGATAGAGATAAGATGGGGGATTGGCTTAGTTTTATAGAAGATTTATATAACTTATCCCAAGAGAATTTAACCAGTGAAGAAGAGATTTATATTTCATTAAGAGATAAGGGAATCGCTGACTGTGCTATATTTATTGATGAAGCCCATATCTATGGATTTAATAATACAAAGAAAAAAGATTTCTTAATGTTTTTCCTTGCATTACAAAGACACGTGAATCTAAATATCTTTTTAATTACCCAAACACGCAAACAGTTAAACACTCTATTTCATGACCTGGGCGATGTGGTTATTACTGCGATGTCTCCTACCGAACGTCTAAGAGCTAAGGTTCTTGAGTACAGGTACTTTTCTCATGTTGATGATATTAAGATAGGTAAGAATGCATTTAAAACTGAATCAGTGAAGCCAAAGAAAGAAGTATTTGATTATTACACTTCAGGCGAGTCAAATTTGGGTGATGGTGGCTTTCGTGCCAAATTGAAATACTATTTGATTGGGCTTTTTATTATCTTTCTTTTTACTCTTAATGGATTTGTCTCTTTGTTTTCTAAACCTGATAAAGATTTAAATATAGAAGAACCTGATGAAGTTTCAAAAATCGAATTAAAGGATAAATCTAAAAATACGTTTTTAAAATCCACTACATACATAAAGTTGAATTGCTCAAGTCTTTCTTGTAAAAATAATGAGCATCATATTAATATATTGGTAGATGATTTAAATGCTACGGTTACCCAAACAAATTCAAAGTTTTTAACATTTAAAAGTTATTCAGAAAATTATGCAGTGGTCACAGTGATGGCTACTACAGAATTTATACATCTATTTCAAGGAGCTAACAATGAAAAAGACAATCGTTATGATAGGACTACTCACACAAATACTAATAAGTAATACTATTACTTTTAGGGACTTAGCTAGTTTAGCTAGTGAAGATATACAAATTAATATTTACATGGATAAAAATATAAAAGATTATTCTGTAGAGTTTAATATCGCTAATCATCAATCTAAAACAGAAATTTATTCTTTTTTTTCAGATGTACTTGATGAGCATGATATGCGTTTAGATTACAATGCTAAACCACCATATTATAAGGTTGTCTACAAAGATAAAAAGCGTGAAGTTCTTCCTGCTTCTGCTCTTGTTTCTCCAGTTGATAAATTACATTACTATACGTATAAGATTGAGAATACTAATAATGAAGATGTAGTTGAGGCTATGTCTGTATTTACTGGTGTAAATTATAAATATTTGAAACAATCTGATATGATAGCCTATTCTTCCAATGTAGAAACACATGAAGCGATTGAACGTATTTTATTAGAAACAGATAACAAAGTACTTTCTAAAACTATAAAAATAACAATATTTGCTGTAAGAAAAAAAGATTTAAAAGAGTCAGGTACAGATATTAAAGACTTTTCTCTTTCTCTTGATGGTACGATAGGTAAAGCCTTTGATTCTTTGCTTACGGATAATCCTGCAACTATAAAGATTAACTCTTTTTTTGATTTTGATTTGACATTAAAGATGATGAATGAGTGGGGATATTCAGATATATTTCAAGAGCCTATTATTAAGCTTACCAATGGTAAAAAATCTTCTACAAATTCTGTAATTAATTTGCCTTATCTTAAACTTAGTGCCACAGTAGACAGTCAAACCAATTCAGTTACAGAACAATATGATTATAAAGATATTGGCTTACAGGTAAACATTTTACCAAAGATAAAAGATAATTGGGTTTTTCTTGATTTAGATTTAGTCCTGGAAGAGCTTATTTCAAATACTGACAACCGTCCTATTACGCAAAAAATATCCTATAAAAACACTATCAAAGTAGAAGAAGGAACACCTATTTTATTGACTGGCATTCAAAAGATGTTTAAAAAAGAAAATAATAGAGCTATTCCTTTAATCTCTCATATTCCACTCATTGGAGAATTATTTAAAAATAAGAGTAAAGAAGTTGAAGAACAAAATATAAACATCTTAATTGAGGTTCTATAATGTCATCTGTTACTTATGGATTAACTCAAAGAGATTTATTTAAATCTAGGGAAAAAATAAAAAAACAAAAGAATTTCTTAGAATCAAATACTTTTGTATCAGATACTACAGGTGAAGAGAAAACGTTTTTAGATGTTTCTTATGCTGCTAACATTTCAGAACGCTATTATGCTAGGATTTACAATAAAGTTAATACTTTTGTAAGCCTTGGTATTTCTAAAAATCTTGTTCCTATTTTTCTTACAGTTACTTTGGATGGATTTTTTAGAGATTTGCTTAAAGGTAATTATACAAGATACACTCTAGAGCTAGAAGAAAGTTATAAGAGACATATACCTAATAGCGATAGAAATGGTTTTTATAGGGATTATATGACTTCACGTGTAAATTCATTGACTCCTAAAGATTTGTATAAGATTTTATCTCATCAACTTCATAATTTTAATATGTCTTCTTCTCTTAGAAATATAAGAAAAGAGGGTTTTGATTACATGAGTATAAGGGTCACAGAACCACATAAAGATGGTGTACCACATTTTCATATTTTAATGTATGTACCAGAACACTCTATAGCATCTATTTATATTGATTTTGCTAAATGCTTTCCTGCTCCTAGAAATACTCTAAAGCTTACAAAAAAGAATACTAAGGGTAAACATAGTCGTAATGCTTCAAAGATAGCAGAGGGCATTTATGAAACTCATGGTTTTCAAACAGAAGTTTATTCAGCTGTTTCTTATATTCTGAAATATCTTTTCAAATCGTTTATTAATTTACTTGAGGAAAAAAAATTAGATTACCTTCAAGCTTGGTATGTGCATAATAGAATCCCTAGAGTGATTACTACACATACTTTATTGGCTCAAGATGTCTATGGGAAAATAGCTGTTTTAGAAGATGATTGGTTTATGCTCTCACAATTAAAGAAAAATGGTCTTTATGAGAGAAATTTAGAAAATAATTATTTTAAGATTGATGATGGTTATGGTCGTATTATTTTGGGAAAAGATGGTCGAGTCATTATTTTTAATAATAATAAGATAGTAGCATCCATGGGTAAAAGTAAGAATAGTGTTAAAAAGTTACTTTTAAAATCTTTAGACTTTATTATGTTTGGAGACCTTAGACCTCCTACTTTTAGTATTTTAGATAGATATGAAATTGTTTTTCCTAAATTACCTACGGTGTATTCTATTTTTAAATCTTTAGATGATGGTTCACTTTTTGTTTTTAAAAATATAGATAATTTTTCTTTAATTTCTGCACCTGATACTATTGATTTTTTTGATATAGATGGAAATATTCTTTATTTAGAGAAAGAACAATTTATTAAGCCTGTAAAACAAATGTCTGATTTAGAACTTTTAGACTTTTGTAATTATTTTGATTTTGATAAGTATGCTCCAGAACGTTATGCACTTGCGTATAATACATTAATCGATAGGAGTTTAAAACATGGGGATTATTTAGATATAGAAGAGTTTAGAGATGATTTTAGATGTGATTTTAGTGAGATTGATTTGAATATGAAAAATGGTAACCATTCAGCATCACTCCAAAAAACCTCTAATTAGAGTATATTTATGTACTTTTTAGCTTAAACAATAAGCTTTTTCTATATTAATAGTGACTTTTTATTTAAAATAGATATTAGTTTAAGAAAAAATTGTTGTATGCTGAATGGTTACGAAAAATGAAAGGAAACACTATGAGAACAATAAAAAAAGTAGATATTAAAACTAAAATGGGTCGAACTGTAACTTTAAGAATTATGAAGAGAGGTAATCAATTTATACTAACCATGGATAGCACTAATGTAGAGGATGGATATTGGGATTTACCTTTGGAACCTGAAGTTAAAACTATCTCAAACTATGTTAAAGAGCTTGATATATATGATGTTATAGAAAAGTCTGAGATAGTTAAGATATTTGATAAAATGAAAAGGGTTTAAGATGAAAACCAAAGACTTATTAGAATTAGAATTTACAGATAACGAAATCCAAATCATTTTTGAAAAAATAAATTCTATTCTAATAGACGGATATAAATTTGGAAAGAGTGGTGGATTTAAACGCTATTTAAAAAGATCGTTAGGAAGAAATATTAGAAAAGAATATGATATAGATATAGGAAAATCATATACTATTATTGAAGAAGATATTTTTCTTTGCATAAAAGATATTTTAAAAAAATAAAAAAATATAAAGATTTTTGTTTATGCTTAGGTATGGATTAAAAATTAAAAGTGTTTATTTTAGCTTGTACATGAATATTTTTTATGAATATGTATTGAAATGAGATAAAATCAGTGACTGCACCGAATGAAGGAATATAGGTTCTATAAAAAAAGTGATTAATTTGAATTGGTTGCGGGAGTAGGATTTGAACCTACGACCTTCGGGTTATGAGCCCGACGAGCTACCAAACTGCTCTATCCCGCGACAGGAAAGTTATTAAGTCTCTCAACTTAATTGGTATGGGAATTATAACTGATTAAACTTAAATTAAACTTAAGTTTCAAAAGAAATAAATCTTTTTTTAAATGGATGGGGTAGAGGGATTCGAACCCCCGAATGTCAGCACCAAAAGCTGATGCCTTACCGCTTGGCGATACCCCATCACTCATAAGTTATTATGCTTATGTGGACGGCATTATAGCACCATAATTATAAGATGTCAAGGATATTTGGAAATTTATAAAAAATCTTTCTTTTACTAAAGTCTCTATAGGTATAATGTCTTAAATTTAGAAATTATTAGTAAATGGAGCGTGTATGTCAGTAGAAGCAATCAAAAGAGTGGAAAAAGCAATAGAAGAGACAAAAAGAGGGCGTATGGTCATCATGATGGATGATGAAGATAGAGAAAATGAGGGTGACTTGGTATATGCTGCGACATTTTCTACCCCTGATATGGTAAACTTCATGGCAAAAGAGGCACGTGGGCTTATCTGTACACCAGTGACCAAAGAGATAGCCACAAAATTAGACCTTTTGCCTATGGTTAGTAATAATGTTTCCAATCATGAGACGGCATTTACAGTTTCTATTGATTCGACCAATGCTGAAACAGGTATCTCCTCAGCAGAACGAGATGACTGTATCTCTAAGCTCTCTTCTCCTCAGACGGTGGCTTCTGATTTTGTCCGTCCTGGGCATATCTTTCCTCTTATCGCCAAAGATGGTGGGGTATTGGTGCGTACAGGACATACAGAGGGGTCTGTAGACCTTTGTAAACTAGCAGGGTTAGCACCTGCTGCAGTGATTTGTGAAATTATCAAAGACGATGGTACAATGGCTCGTATGGATGACCTTGAAATATTTTCTCAAAAACATGGCTTATGTATCGTTTATATCTCTGACATCGTAGAGTATAGACTTGCCAATGAACAGCTCATTAAACGCATCAAAGAAGAAGAATCTGAACTTAGAGGTATCAAAGTAGAAAAGATTACCTATAGTGACCACCTTGACCGTACGCATACGGTGATACAATTTTACAAATCACATGAAACTGCCAATGTGAAATTTCATAATATTGGTACAGATATTGGACTTATATTGGATGATAAACGTTTCTCATCACTCAATAATTCGATAGACTATCTCAAAACCAATGGAGGGATACTGATATTCTTAGATACCAAAGTTATTTCTCACGAACAAGCCAAAGAATTTGGGGTAGGGGCTCAAATACTCAAAGACTTAGGTATTAAAAATATCAATCTTCTCACCACCAACATAGATACAGAGTTTGTAGGTCTTGCTGGATTTGGATTGGATGTCATTTCTAAAGTAGAAGTTGTTTAAAATACTTCTTTGCTTTTTATGCTAGACTATAGGTATCTTTTATAAAGGTACCATTATGGAACAACTCACAGACCTCAAAGCCATACTTCACTCCAAACGAGCCAATATCTATTATCTTGAAAAGTGTCGTGTGATGCAAAAAGATGGAAGAGTGCTTTATCTCACCGAAGCAAAAGAAGAATATCAATATTGGAATATCCCTATTGCCAATACCACTTGTTTATTATTAGGTACAGGTACATCTATCACACAAGCTGCTATGCGTATGTTGGCAAGTGCAGGTGTGCTTGTTGGCTTTTCGGGGAGTGGTGCTACGCCTCTAATTATGGGAACAGAGATAGAATGGCTTACTCCTCAAAGTGAATACCGTCCGACGGATTATATTCAAGGGTGGATGAATTTTTGGTTTGAAGAGGACAAAAGACTTGCAAGTGCTAAAAGAATTCAAATGGCACGAATAGGCTTTATACAAAAAATATGGGCAAAAGACAAAGAACTCAAATTTGCAGGATTTGATGTAGATGATGATAGACTCAAACGCCTATTAGAAAAAGCATTGTTAGATATAGAAGGTGCGTATAATGTAAATAAACTACTCACCCTTGAAGCAGAGCTAACAAAAAAACTTTATGCCTATTCTGCTCAAAAGACAAACCTGAAAAACTTTAAACGAGACCATGATAATCCTGATGAGACGAATAGCTTTTTAAATCATGGCAATTATTTGGCTTATGGATTAGGAGCTACGACACTATGGGTTTTGGGTATCTCTCATGGTTTTGCTTTGATGCATGGCAAGACACGACGAGGGGCATTGGTTTTTGATGTAGCAGACCTCATCAAAGATGCCATTGTCTTACCTTCGGCTTTTATCTGTGCCAAAGAAGGCATGAATGAAAAAGAGTTTAGATATTATGTTTTACAAAAATTTATAGAACATAAAGCCTTGGATTTTATGTTTGCTGAGGTGAAAAAGGCTTCTATGTATTATGGGAAAGTCAAACTCTTATGATAGTTACTTTCATCTCCGAGTGTGAGAAAAACGCACTCAAAAAGACACGCAGAGTATTGGACTCTTTTGCCGATAGAATAGGCTCTAATACTTGGCAGACGATTATGACTATGGAGGGGTTAAAGGCTGTAAAAAAACTACTTAGACAAACAGCATCAAAAAGTTCTGCTATAAGTTGCCATTGGATACGAAGCCGTAGCAGAACTGAACTTGTATGGATAGTGGGGAATAGAGATAAGTTTAATGATGAGGGGATTGTGCCTGTCAATAGAACAAAAAAGACCATTTTGGATAAGTATAAAGAGAGTGATTGGAAATATTTGGAGCTGATTAAGTCTCTGACTGCTCTTTCTGCTTTGTTTCATGATTGGGGCAAAGCTACGGCTCTTTTTCAATCAAAACTCAAACCAAATAGCAAAATCAAAGGCGACCCTATCCGTCATGAGTGGATATCTTGTATGCTCCTTTCTGCTTTTATCTCACAAAATCCTACAACTTGGCTAGAACGCTTGAGTAGAGGTGAGATAGATGAAAAATCTCTACTCTTATCACTCAAAGAGTTGCGTAAGAAAGAGAGTGTATTAAAAGATTTACCATCTTCTGCGAAACTCATACTTTGGCTTATAGTTTCTCATCATCGTCTGCCTAGTTATTCTACTTCTTTAGCTGAGATTGAAGATAAATGGCAAGGAATAGAGGCATATAGTATAGAAGATATACTCAAAAAGATAAGGCAATCTTGGGGATATGAAAATAGAAGAGAAGAAAAGGAGTATCAAGCACTTGTGGAGAGATGTTTTGAGTTTCCTAATGGACTTTTAAATAATGCTAGTAAATGGTTACAGAGTGTCAAAAAATGGTCTAGTAGGATGATAATAAACTCTGATTTACTAAGTGAGTCTATAGATGATGGTAGCTATAGAGTGGTTCTTCATCACTCTAGGCTTTGTCTGATGCTCGGTGACCACCATTATTCTTCACAAGATAATGATAACTCTTGGCGTGATAATATCGGACTTTTTGCCAATACAGACTCCAAAACAAAGCAGATGAAACAGAAACTAGATGAACATCTATTTGGTGTAATGGCAAGTGCTTTAAAAACAGTGCATCTACTTCCTGCTTTTGAGAAAGAGCCACCGATAGTGGTGGATAATAGAGCATTAAAAAAAGCCAGTCCCAAAGCCTACTCTTGGCAAGACAAGGCTGTACAGATGATAAAACCTCAACTTGATAGCAAAGAAAAAGAAGGGTTTTTTGCTGTCAATATGGCTAGTACGGGATGTGGTAAAACTTTTGCTAATGCAAAGATAATGAGAGCCGTATCTAATGATAATAAAAGCCTAAGATATATATTGGCTTTGGGTCTTCGGACTTTGACACTACAAACAGGTGATGAGTATAGAGATAAAATACGCTTAGAAGATGATGAGTTGGCTGTACTTATCGGTTCTAAAGCTGTATTGGAATTACATAAAGAGACTAAAATAGCAGAAGCACAAGAGTCTGTAGATAGTGGTTCGGAATCTATAGAAAGCCTTTTAGATGAGTATATAGATTTTGATTGTGCTATTCCTGAAGAGGGCTTAAATACTATTTTAAGAAGAGAGAGAGATAGACAATTTTTGTATGCTCCTGTGCTTGTATGTACTATAGACCACTTAATGGGTGCTGTAACTAGCAAAAGAGGAGGAAAATATATCTTGCCCTCTCTTCGTTTGATGAGTTCAGATTTGGTCATAGATGAGATAGATGATTTCTCTGGTTCTGACCTTGTGGCTATTGCAAGACTGGTACATCTTGCAGGGTTGTTGGGCAGAAAAGTGATGATTTCATCTGCTACCATACCTCCTGATTTGGCAGAGGGATATTTTAATGCCTATCAAAAAGGTTGGGAACTCTTTGCCAAAACGCGTGAAGCCAAAAGCCCTATAATCTGTGCATGGATAGATGAGTTTGGGACAAAGGCAGAATCTATCACGACGATAGAAGCGTATAATAGCAAACATAAAGCCTTTGTAGATAAACGGGTAAAGAATTTAGCCAAAGGAGTCGCTAAACGAAAATTAGAAATAATAGAGTGCCACGATGAGATAGGAGGAGAAGAAGAGAGCTATTTTGAAAAAATCAAAAATGCGATGATAGACAAACATTATCAACACAATACAAAAGATATAAAAACAGATATTTCTGTCTCTTTTGGAGTGCTTCGAGTCGCAAATATAAAGCCTTGTGTTGCCTTGGCAAAATATCTCATGGCTGAAGAGTATCCTGATGAAATAGAAGTGAGAGTGATGGCATACCATTCCAATCAAGTGCTACTTCTACGGCATGAACAAGAGAGACATTTGGATAGTGTATTAAAAAGAAAAGAGAAAGAGGGTGAAGAAGCAGAAGCTTTTAAGAATACGATTATTCGCTCTCATCTTGATAATGCAAAAGCAGATAATATGCTTTTTATAGTCGTAGCCACACCTGTAGAAGAGGTAGGACGAGACCATGATTTTGACTGGGCGATAATAGAACCATCTTCTTATCGTTCTATCATACAACTTGCAGGACGCGTATCTAGGCATAGGGGGCAGACTATAAATGAGCCAAATATTGGACTGATGGAATATAATCTAAAATCTTTTCAATACAATGATGATACTAAACGCTCGTTTCAAAAGCCTGGGTATGAAGAGGGTCTAACACTCAAAACACATAAACTCTCTCATCTTATTGATACAAAAGCCCTTGGAAAACGATTAGATGCCACAGAAAGGATACAAAAACCTCTTAAATTAAGAGAAAAAGAGTCTCTAAGTGACTTGGAACACTATCAAACAGAAGAGTATTTGACCTCTTATGATGATGAGGGAGCTGATACGCTACAAGGATACTTGGACGAGAGTTGGTTTCTTACAGCTCACCCCTATTATTTCCATCCCTTTAGAAAGAGTTCACCCTCTATAAAAGTTTTTTTGACTTATGATGAGAAGAGTGAGGCGTATTTTTTTACACAATATGATAAATTTGCTAAGATAATTGTAGATATATTTGACAATCCTATCAATCGTGAATTTGGACTTAGGATAACACGAATTGAAGAGGATAAGCGTTTGGAGCATAATAGTTGGTTTCTTAGAGATTATAATACGAGTATTAAAGAAAAGGCAATGCTAAAAGAGAAAAGTAAAAAAGAGATTTCTCTACGATATGGAGAGTTAAGTTTTATTTGGGAAAAAAGTGAAAAGTATGAGTATAGTGATATATTTGGATTGGTAAAAGTCTAATTAGATATACTTCTAGTTCTAGTTGGGCGATTATCATTTGTATATATTGTGAAGGAGAAGGTGGGACAGGGTCAGCCCTTGAAAAAGGATATAACAATGTTGCACAACATTATAATTGTTATACTTTTGCTGTTAATTCTAGCAACAAAAGCGTATTAAAAGCTTGTAGAGAGTTACACCTCTCTACCTGCCCCAACTAATAAAATTATATCATAAACTAATTATAAAGCAATTATTTATAATTAAACTACCGTATAGGTAGCTTAGAAAATACTTCGATTTATTATCTATAAAAGCGTTTACTACCGTGTAGGTAGATTTATATAGTTAAACCATACTACTATTTATTATTTATAATTTTTTGATAATTTAAGAATATCTATGCTATCATTTCAGTAATAAGATACTGAATAAGTATAGCAAATAAATTCAAGAAAGGAAAAATTATGATAAATGAAGTGATTACTAAGTTTTTTGATGAACGAAAAGAAGCTTGGTTGAAAAAAAAGCTCAAAGCTTCTATGGAAGAAGATGAGGTTTTAGAACTCTATGAAAAGAGTGCCATGGAATTTTCTTTGGAAGTTTGGTTACCCAATGCCTCCAAAAGAGCAGGACAAATATCTATGGCTACACACCCTTGCACCTTTTCACATCCTAGTGCTAGGAAAAATAAAAATGGCTATGTGACATCTATTATCGCCTCAAAAGAGTATAGGGTTGATGGATTATTACGCAGTGGAAATGTAGAGGTACAAAAAGATGCTTTGGGGAATGCAGCCGCGTTGGATGTGCATAAGTTTTTAAATCTTATGATGCCTGATGGAATAGTGCTTATAGAACATATACAAAAAGATACTCCTTTGGCAAAAGCTCTTTTGAACATTAAATCAAAAAGTTATGATGTACTCAAAGAAGAGTTTTTGAAGATGATAGAGAGTTCAAGTGAGTCTTTGACAAGTTCTAAGATAAAACAGGTCTATTTCCCTGTAGATGAGGATTATCATCTACTCTCAATTCTAAGTAACTCTGCTATGATATTCCATTTACGAAAAAGGCTTGATACTATCCGTTTTGGAGCTGGTGAAGAGGGGAAAAAGCATCTTAAAGCCTTAAGAGAAGCAAGAAAAAATAGTCAATTTTCTGAAGATGGATTTGCTGAGATATATAATCTCACTACCATAGGCTATGGAGGGACTAAGCCTCAAAATATATCTGTACTCAATTCTCAAAATGGAGGTAAAGCACAGTTACTCAATACCATGCCTCCAAATATAGAAAAAAGAGATACCCCTTTTCCAAAGTCTGATTTTTTTAGAGAGTCTATGAACCCTTGGAAATACAAATATATTTTTATGGATTTACATGCTATTTATCAAATAAAAGACTATACAAATATAGATATTCGTAATGCAAAGAACTATCATTATGAAAGTCTAATAGATAAAATCATAGAGCAGATGTGGGCTGTAAGAGCTGTGAGTAATGCACTCTATTACGAAAAAACCTCTACACTCAAAAGTTATCAAAAGATTTGGTTACTTTCATCAAAAGAAGAAGAAAGAGAAGAAGAGCTTTGGCTTGATGAAATCATAAAAGATATAAGCTCGTGGATATTGCAAAGTTACAAAAAAGTTTTAAATAAAAATGCCATAGAAATTAATGGAAAATGGGAGTTTGAAAATATTAAAGATACTGTTGAACAACAGCGAGAGGCGTTAAGATGAAAAAATCAAAAATCAAAAATATACTACTTCTTTCTCATATCAAAGTACAAAATGCCAATGCTCTGTCTAGCCCTTTTACTATCGGATTTCCTGCGATGACGGCTTGGCTTGGTGCTACTCATGCACTTCAACGCAAATTAAACGCCGATGGATTTAAAGATTTGAGATTTAATGCTATAGCTGTTGTGAGCCATCATGCCAATTTACAGACCCATAAAGGCGTAGGCGATTATGTTCATTCTATTATTGGTACAAGTAATCCCTTAGATAAAGAGGGTAAACGACCTGCTTTTATAGAAGAGGCTAGAATACATCTTGATGTTTCGTTGCTTATTGAATATGAGGGGATAAGTAGAGAGGATAAAGAAAAATTTGAAGCTAGAGTAGCCCATCATCTACACTCCAGAATGAAACTAGCAGGTGGAGATATACTCAACTTTAAAAACATAGAGACTTTGAAAGTCAAAAGTAGAGATGATGAGCAGTTGGCTCGTGTGCGTCGTAAACTTATGCCAGGCTATGTACTTGTAGAGAGAAAAGATTTGATGATAGAGGCTATGGAGAGAGGACTAGATGGCATAGATGCACTTTTGGATTATCTTGTTATTCATAACAGTTGTGAACAAAAAAACGAAAAAACACTATGGACAAAAAAGAGAAAAGCATCAGGATGGATAGTACCTATAGCCGTAGGCTTTCAAGGTATTTCTGAACTAGGAAAAGCCAAGAACCAACGAGACGCAGAGAAACTTCACTGTTTCGCTGAAGCTCTTGTGACATTAGGAGAGTTTAAAATGCCCTACAAAATTGAGTCTTTAGATGAGATTTTATGGCAATATTCAGTAGATAAAGAACACGGTCTCTATCTCTGTGAACAAAATAATAACAATTAATTCAAAGGAAAATAACATGGCAAAAGTAAAAAGTAAAATAGCATCGGTTTTAGCATTTGAGAAAAAATTAGTACCTTCAGATGGCATGATGTACGGCACAACTTGGGAGAACAAAACGGATAAAACAGCGTTGAAATTGGTAGAAAAATCTGTGAGAGGTACGATTGCAAATCGTCTAAAACCTGCGATTAAAAATGACCCTGCCAAACTCAATGCAGAAGTAGAAAAAGCCAACTTACAAACGGTAGATTCTTGTGCCTTAGCACCCGAACAAGATACTTTGGTTTTGAACTTTACGCTCAAAGTCTTAGGTGGCATCAAAGACCCCTCTGCGTGTAACAATACAGAGTTTTTAAGAACTTATGAAGAAGCAGTTACAGGATATATAGAAAAAGAAGGATTTAAAGAACTTGGATTGCGTTATGCTCTCAATTTGGCCAATGGACGATTTTTGTGGAGAAACAGAGTCGGTACAGAGTCTATAGAAGTGAAAATCAAAGATTTAATCTCACAGAAGAGTTGGACATTTGATGCCAAAAGCTTTTCTGTGCGTTCTATGCAAAGTCAAAATAAAGAAGTCATAGACTTAGGAAAAAAAATAGCCGATGCCCTAGCCTCTGATGACGATTTTTTGATGTTAGAAGTCACGACTTATGCCAAAGTAGGCAAAGCCCAAGAGGTTTATCCTAGTGAAGAGCTTGTATTGGACAAAGGTCAAGGCAAAAAAGGTAAAGTTCTTTATGAAGTAGATGGCATCGCCTCTATGCACTCCCAAAAGATAGGCAATGCCTTGCGAAGTATTGATACTTGGTATAAAGAATTTGCTACAGAAGCAGGAAATGGGGCAATCGCCATAGAGCCTTATGGGGCAGTTACCAATATGGGAAAAGCCTTTAGAACCCCAAAAGACAAGCAAGACTTTTATACGCTTTTTGATAACTTTGCCACAGGAACAACGCTAGAGAGTAAAGAAGAAGAACACTATGTAATGGCAGTACTTGTGCGTGGTGGTGTCTTTGGTCAGAGTGATAAGTAGTCCATTATGCACTATTACACAGACATAAAACTTATCACAGACACAGAGATAACGCTTGGCTTCATTTGGCAAAAAGTGTATCTTCAAATACACTTAGCTTTGGTTGAGAGAAGAGACGCAGACAATAAGCTTTCTATAGGTCTAGCATTCCCACAGTATCAAAAGGAGGCTTTTCCTCTTGGGTCTGTGCTAAGAATTTTTGCAGAAACAAAAGAAGAATTAGAAAAATTAAATATCAATCATTGGTTGGCTAGACTATTGGACTATATAGAAATATCCAAAATCCAAGAAGTCCCCAAAGAGATAAAAACCTTTGCCTCTTTTGGAAGAAAACAATTCAAATCCAACGCAGAAATACGAAGACTAGCCAAACGCCACGCCAAACGCAACAATATTTCAGAAGAAGAAGCCCTAAGCCTTTATGCAAACACCGAAGAAAAGTACAAGAAGTTAAAAGAAAAAAACAAACTACCTTTCCTCAACATCAAAAGCCTATCCAATGGTCATCCAATGAAAATATTTATCGTCAAAAAAGAAAGCCCAAAAGAACACAAAGGAAATTTCAACACCTACGGACTAAGCAACACCTCAACCCTACCCATGTTTTAACGCTCTTTATAAAAAAATACCTTTATTTTCAAAAACTCTCACAAAGCCCCTTGTATTGGGGCTTTGTGAGATTAATATAAAACATTGGTAAAATAGGGTAAAATACCCACAGAGTAAGCTATACCGTGATTTCAGAGTAAAAAGTTACAGTTGACTACCGTGTAGGTGGTTTAGAAAACCAGAGAATAATGAAACAACTCCACCACCAGGTTGACTACCGTGTAGGTGGTTTAGAAATCACGTAGTAAACCTCTATCTATCAAACTATTGTTGACTACCGTGTAGGTGGTTTAGAAAACTATGCAAATGTATACCACTGAAAGCATTATGTTGACTACCGTGTAGGTGGTTTAGAAATGACGCAAGTGGCAACAGTAGAAGTTCCAACGGTTGACTACCGTGTAGGTGGTTTAGAAACACAAAGGATAATTAACATCTATCCTGACGCAGTTGACTACCGTGTAGGTGGTTTAGAAATATTGGGGGTTTTGATGGCTTTATTGCCAGAGGTTGACTACCGTGTAGGTGGTTTAGAAAGAAATCTTCATCATCTACTAAAACTGTATTTCGTTGACTACCGTGTAGGTGGTTTAGAAATAGTATGGCTTTAGCTTTGTAGACATTGTTTGGTTGACTACCGTGTAGGTGGTTTAGAAAAGGCTACAAAAAAACATGAAAATGGGGATTAATGTTGACTACCGTGTAGGTGGTTTAGAAATTAACCTCTCTTTGGCTTTCGTCTTTTGCATTGTTGACTACCGTGTAGGTGGTTTAGAAATTTTGTTTGTTTTATTGCTATTATTAGTATTGGTTGACTACCGTGTAGGTGGTTTAGAAAACTTCGTAGTAAATTTTTTTCATCATACTACCGTTGACTACCGTGTAGGTGGTTTAGAAAAAAGTATAAGGCTGTATTAGAGAACATCACAGGTTGACTACCGTGTAGGTGGTTTAGAAAATTGAGAGTGAAGTACTTACAAACGTATCTACGTTGACTACCGTGTAGGTGGTTTAGAAACCACAAGGACGGCGTACCACACTTTCATATACTGTTGACTACCGTGTAGGTGGTTTAGAAAATCATAAACATCAGCAATAATACTATCATCATGTTGACTACCGTGTAGGTGGTTTAGAAATGCCAAGGTATAGCGTATTTCATCACTCTCTATGTTGACTACCGTGTAGGTGGTTTAGAAATTATGAGAAAACAATGCAAAAGATGCGAATATGTTGACTACCGTGTAGGTGGTTTAGAAAATTAAAGAGCGATAGAAGAATTTGGAAATAGCGTTGACTACCGTGTAGGTGGTTTAGAAATTAATTGGCTCACTATTCATAGACACTTTAACGTTGACTACCGTGTAGGTGGTTTAGAAAAAATTCTTGGCAGTCTTTGAGCATTTTTGTATGTTGACTACCGTGTAGGTGGTTTAGAAAAAGTGGGAAAGTGTTGTATCGCTGAAGTGGCAGTTGACTACCGTGTAGGTGGTTTAGAAAATACCAGGTGGTTAAATAATAGGCACCATGCAGTTGACTACCGTGTAGGTGGTTTAGAAATACCCTTAGCTAGAGTATGAAGAACAGTAGTTGTTGACTACCGTGTAGGTGGTTTAGAAAATTTAACTCAAAATACCTCTTTTTAACTTCGTGTTGACTACCGTGTAGGTGGTTTAGAAATGAAGATTGTCCTCTGCCCGATGATAGCACCAGTTGACTGCCGTGTAGGTGGTTTAGAAATTAATTTTATATATTATAATTGCTTACATCTTGTTAGAAGTGATGATATAACTCAATATAAAGTCAGAGAGATATTTTGTAGTTCTCATGGTGTAAAACCTTTGCAGTAGGAGAACTTAAAGAGAGATTGGATAAGCTTATAGTAGAATAAGGGTAAGGCTTGAAGGGAAAGTAATACTAAAATGAAAAAGATTTATTTAAAATATGAGGTACATCAGCAACATCTTAAGCTTATCTCTCAAGGAGATTGGACTTTGCAGAGTGTGCGTCAGATTGAAAAAAAATTGTCTAAAACATCTTGTAAACAAAAGATTATATGGGATATGTCTGATATAAAAGCCTTTGATTCGGCTGGGATATTGCTTTTTATAGAGTACTTTGAACATTTTAAGAAGTATACAGAGGTGGAGGTGTTGGGCTATACTTCACAGCAAAAAGAGATGTATCGTTTACTCAAAAAAGATACCACAGATGTGATACATCCTAAAAAGGTTAATTTTTTTGAAAATATTGGCAAAAAGATATTTGATACCTTGTCTGATATACGTGATTTTATTAACTTTTTAGGGCATCTTTTGATGTCTTTTTTCAATATCTTTATCCGACCTAAAGACTTTAGATTTAAAGAAATAATCTATCATATCCATCAATCTGGCTTTAATGCTTTGATGATTATTGGGCTTACTTCTTTTTTGGTAGGGATGGTTATCTCCTATCAAGGTTCGGTACAGTTGGCTAAGTTTGGGGCTGATATGTTTATCGTGGATACGGTAGGAATCTCCATCACAAGAGAGTTGGGTCCTATGATAACGGCTATTGTCATCGCAGGGCGTAGTGGGTCTGCGTATACTGCTGAGATTGGGGCGATGAAGATTACCGAAGAGATTGCTGCTATGCGTACGATGGGCTTTGATCCTTATGCCTTTTTGGTTTTACCTCGTGTATTTGCTTTGATGATAGCCTTACCTTTGTTGGTGTTTTTCTCTGATATACTAGGTATCTTTGGGGGTATGGTAGCTTCGCAGTTACAGTTGGGTATCTCTATGACACAATTTTTAGAAAGACTGTATGAAGTACTAGAAGTAAAACATTATCTTTTAGGGATGATAAAAGCCCCTGTATTTGCCTTTATTATCGCTACTATAGGATGTTTTAGGGGCTTTAAAGTCTCAAACAATACCGAGAGCATCGGACTACAAACGACTGCTTCGGTGGTAAATTCTATTTTCTTGGTCATTGCTTGTGATGCACTCTTTTCTGTACTCTATACGGAGTTAGGATTATGAGTCCTATCATAGAGGTAGAAAATATCGTGACCAAATTTGGAGAGCGTACTATCCATGATGGGCTTAGTTTGCATATCAATACACATGAAATCTATAGTATCTTAGGAGAGAGTGGGTCAGGTAAATCGGTCTTGATGAAAGAGATGATTATGCTTTTAGAGCCTCATGCAGGAAAAGTCGTGGTATTGGGTAAGACTTTAAACCATATTAGTTTTAAAGATGCACAGTCTTTGCGTACAGATTGGGGGGTGTTGTTTCAGTTTGGGGCATTGTTTTCTTCTTTGACTATCGCTGAAAATATCGAAGTACAGCTTAAAGAATATACCAATATCTCACCCAAAATGAGACGTAAACTGGTATACTCTAAACTAGCATTGGTAGGACTAGACCCACATGTAGGGGCATTGTACCCCTCTGAGCTTTCTGGAGGCATGGTAAAACGGGCTGCATTGGCTAGGGCATTGGCTATAGAGCCTAAGCTTCTGTTTTTGGATGAGCCTACTTCAGGACTTGACCCTATTGGGGCTAGGAATTTTGATACATTGATTAAAGACTTACGTGATTTATTGGGGATTACTGTGGTCATGATTACACATGATTTGGAGAGTATCTTTTCTATCGTTGACCGTATGGCAATTTTGGCAGACAAAAAGGTGGTAGCAGAAGGAACTTTGGAAAATGTGCTACAATCTAAACATCCTTTTGTAGAAGCATTTTTTAAAAATGAATATACCAAAGAGAGATTTAAAGACAAGGTAAAAGATGTATAGCAAAGTCAATTATACTATCGTAGGTCTATTTGTAGTACTCTTTGGGGTAGGCATGGTATGGTTTGCTTTTTGGTTGGCAAAATATGGATTAGAAGAGGACTATAATACCTATAGGATAGAGATGAAAGAGTCTATCGCAGGGTTGTCTAAAGACTCTAGTGTTAAATTTAGAGGGGTGGATATAGGACGTGTGAAGCAAATCCGTATCAATCCTAAAAATATAGAGATGATTGAGATATTATTGGATATTCAAAAAGAGATACCTATCAAAGAAGACATGAGGGCATCGACACAGATGCTAGGTGTCACAGGACTTTTGTCTATAGAGATAGATGGGGGTACGAATGAAGCCCATTTATTAGAACCTACTGCTACTTATATCCCTTTAATCCAAACAAAGATTTCTTTGCTTGGTACACTCAAAACCAATCTTGAAAGTATGAGTGAAAAATTGGATAGGATTCTCTCTCAAAGTCAGAAACTACTCTCTGATAAAAATATAAAAAGCATTGAGATGATACTTAGTAATGTAGAAACTGTAACCAAAAAGAGTGAAGAGGTAGAGAATAAAGCTATTATGGTTATGAATGAAACCAATGTCACTTTAGATGCGTTTAGGGTATCGATGCGAAGTATCAATGAAAAGTTTATAGAAGCCACACAAGACTTTAGCCAAATGCAAAAAAACTTTTTAGAGATAAAAGAAGTGACTGTGCCTACCATTGAAAAGATTATGCAAACGAGTAAAAACTTTAACCGTATGACACGTAAGGTAGAGCGAAGCCTAGACAGAGGAGACTATAATCTCAAAAAGATACTTGAACCGATGCTTATCGATATAGAAATTTTACTCACACAACTCAACAGCATGAGCAAAGATCTAGGAGACAACCCAAGTAATCTCTTTTTCAAATCAAGAAAATCCAGAAGGGGACCAGGAGAATGAAAAAAATAATAATAGTTATACTGCTATGGCTCAGTGTCACAGCATGTACCAAAGCACCAATGCTTCAAACCTATACGATAGATAGCATAGACATCATAGAGACGAGGGCTACAAATGCCAAGCAGTATCGTCATAAGATTGTCAAAGTCTCTTACCCTCAAAGTCTTAGAGAAGAGATGTCACATAAGATGAATTTTTCTTATAGTATCAATGATAGGGGAACCTATCTCAATTCAGAGTGGTCAAATGAAATGAGCAAACTTTTACAAGTTACCTTGATAGAGAGTCTTGAACGAAGTAAATTTTTTAAAGCTGTCTTATCAGATACGAGTACACTACGAGAAAATTATAGATTAGAGAGTCAAGTATTTGCCTTTGAACATAGAGTACGAGGAGAACAATCCCATGCTATCGTCTTGATACAATTTACCCTCATAGACGCAGATACAGGAGGATTAATCAAACAACAAAAATTCTCTTATCAAGAACCTACACCTAGCACCGATGCCAAAGGATATGCCTATGCTACCAATAAAGCCATCCAAAAATTAATGGCTGATTTGATGAGGTGGTTGGGTAAGAGGGCTTAAACGAGATTTTAGATGTTTATCTGTAAATATAATTATTTTTATGTTTCATTTATAGATTTTAGATATAATGGTTTTACTATGATAAAAATTATACAAAAATCACTTTTAGGACACTAAATGCAACAATTTGATAAACAAAATAGCACTTCATGTATATCTCACTCTTTGGCTATCTTATTGATACCTTTTTTATTTTTACTTGGTTTGGTATTGGCTTATTTTGATATTTTTTCTTTAAATGTTGAATTGCATACTTTAGGGATTGTCGCTTTTATCTTTGTTGTCTTTGCATTTTTTGTCAAACACAATGCCAATTATTCTGTCTGTCAGATGAAAGGTTCTTTTGTTGAGATGGAATCAGACTTACAAGTCGCACTTCGTGCAAATGCCCTTACTATCATGGGTAAAACCAAATCTACTTTGAATGTCAAAGATTTTATATCAGAATATTATCAAGATATACGTAATGACAATTTTGCACGTGTGGCTTCTTCTGTCTTTCCTATGTTGGGTATTTTGGGTACATTTATCGCTATCGCACTTTCTATGCCTGATTTTTCTGTACAAGACTTAGGGTCATTAGACCGTGAAATTTCTCTTTTACTCTCAGGGATAGGTACAGCTTTTTATGCTTCTATTTATGGTATTATGCTTTCTCTTATATGGACGTATTTTGAAAAAAGAGGTGTGGCTAAGGTAGATAGACAAATCTATGACTTAGAAAAAACGTATGGTAAGCGTGTTTGGAAAAGTTCTGAACTTATCAAGCACCAACACATGCAATCAGAGCTAAAAGACCAGCAGATTGTACAAACGCTTAAAGAAACATTTAACCTTGACTTCATTAAAGAACTCAATGAACAGTATCTTAAAAACTTTACAACCATCATCAATGATACGACCAATAGCTTTACTAAACTGACTGTACACATGCAAGAAGCATCTTCTGAATTGCGTCAAACACTCGATAAAGTAGAAACACGAAAAGAGAGTGTATTTGCCGTACAATCCATGGAAAAAAATATTGCAGGATTTAATGAAAATGCCAAAAGTCTTCAAAAGTCTATGAGTTATTTTGATGATTCGGTAGATAGAACCTTTGATAAGATAGATGGAGAGCTAGGACAAGCAGTAGAAAAACTAGCTACCTTTGCACGTATCGTCTCAGAACAAAATCAATTGATTTTGAGAAATATGGCAACACTCAAACAGCAAGAAAAGTAACATAGATGTTTAGAAAAGACACTGCACAGGAAGAGAGTAACTTTTGGATTTCTTATGCCGATTTAATGGCAGGATTACTTTTTGTTTTTATTTTATTGATAGGTGCTATTATCTCTAAGTCTATCATCTTAAAATCTGACTTACATAACAAAGAAGATACCTTAAGTACACTTTCCACAGAACTTAAAGAGAAAGAAATAAGACTCAATGAAGTACGTGATACTTTGGCTAAGAGTAAAGTACTCATTGATGAAAAGAACTCTTATATCACAGAAAATAAAGCATTACTTTCTAAAAAAGATATGGAAATTTCTCAAAGTAAAGATTTGCTTTCTAAAAAAGAGTCTGAAATATTCAAAAAAGAGTTAGAAATCTCTAAAAACAAAAATCTCCTTTCTCAAAAAGAGTCTCAATTAGAGAAAAAAGAACGCATGATATTAGCCAAAGATACCTCTTTATCACACAATGAACGTATGTTAAAGCTCAAAATTGGTGAGATAGACAAGCTCAATAAAATGCTTCTTGAATCTAAAAACAGAGAATCAGAACTGAACAATAAAATAGTCATTGTCCAAAGAGTACTTTCTAAAAATAAAGAAGATTTACAACATAGCAAAAAAGCATTAGACAAAGAGAAAAAAATACTTAGTGATTATGAGGGTAAAGTGATTATACTTTCAAATCAGCTCACCAATGCAAAAAAGACAGCTCAATTAAAAGATGAAAAACTTTTAGAAATACTCAATGCTGTAGATGAAAAAAAGACAAAGTATGACACACTTTTAGTCAATCTACAAGCCCAAAAAGCAAAGATAAAATCACTTACTGGTATCAAGCTCAAAGTAGTTGCAGCACTTAAGAGTGCTTTAGGGGATAATATTGATATAGATAAGAAGACAGGTTCTTTGCGTTTGGCTTCGAATATATTATTTGATTCAGGGACATCTGCTTTAAAATCAGAAGCAAAAATGTCATTAAAACGAGCATTTGAAGACTATATTGGTACATTGGTTGAAAACAAAGAGATTAAGCCACACCTTGATAAAATTATCATTGAAGGGCATACCGATAGTGATGGTACATACATTTACAATTTAAATCTTTCTCAAAAACGTGCTTTATCCGTCATGGAGTATCTATTGACTTTAGATTTTACCAAAAGGCATAACATTAGACCAATGATGACAGCATCAGGTAGAGCCTATCTTGATATTATTACTAAAGATGGTAAAGAAGACAAAGAAGCATCAAGGCGTATAGAGATTAAATTTAGACTCAAAAATGAACAAGCAATGAATGAGATAGAGAAAGTATTAGATGCAGATTAATTTTGAACCCATACAACTAAAAAAAGCCAATAAAAAGCTAGATAAACATGTCTTGTCAGCACATGCTCATAAAGAGGCGAATGATGAGTATAAACGAGGTGTCTTTAAAGAATCTTTATGGACTAAATTTGTAGAATTATTTAAAAGATAAATATATGAATTATCCTATTATTATCATCGGGGGTGGAGCTAGTGCATTGATGTTGGCTTCATTGCTACCTAATCAAACTGTGTTAGTCATAGAAAACAATGCAAAACTAGGTGCAAAAATACTCGTCTCTGGTGGAGGTAAGTGTAATATTACCAATACTAAAATGGGTACAGAATATTATCTAGGGGATAAAGATTTTATCGCCCCTTCTCTGAAAGCATTTAATGAAAAATCCCTACTAAAATGGCTAGAGAGACAAGGATTAGAGCCAACCTTACGTAAAGAAACCCAATACTTTTGTCAAGATTCATCCAAAGAATTACTCAATATTTTGACTAAAGAATCTAAAAAACAGACTATCATACTCAATGAAAAAGTTATCTCTGTAGACAAAGTAGAGGGTCTATTTCATATCAAAACAACTAAAAATAGCTATACTTCAAAGAGTGTGGTCATTGCCTCAGGAGGATTGAGTTTTCCTGCTTTGGGTGCGAGTAGTATAGGCTATGATATTGCTACACATTTTGGGCATAGTATTGCCAAAACTGCTCCAGCACTTGTAGGGTTTACCGTACAAAAAGAGCAGTTCTTTTTCAAAGAGCTTTCAGGTGTTTCTACGCAAGTGAGCATCGATATACAAGGTCATATATGTTCTGGGGCATTACTCTTTGCTCACAAAGGTATGAGTGGTCCTGCTGTGCTAGATGCGTCACTGTATTGGGAAAAAGGTAAAATAAGTATCAACTTTTTACCCCATTTCTCATGGAAATCTGTACAAGGAAGTAAAAAACAAATATCGTCACTGCTTTCTATGCCAAAGCGTGTGAGTAAAGCTTTTTTGTTACAGATGGGACTAGAAGACAAACCTTATCATACATTTACCCCTGTAGAGTTAGAAAAGTTACATACTTTAAGTCACTATAGCTTTGCTCCAGCAGGTACATTTGGCTATAGTAAAGCAGAAGTAACCAAAGGTGGTGTCTGTAGCGATGAAGTTGATAATAGAAGTATGATGAGTAAAAAAGAAGAGGGGCTTTACTTTTTGGGTGAGGTATTGGATGTCACAGGTAGATTAGGGGGGTACAACTTTCAATGGGCTTTTTCGTCTGCGTATAGTTGTGCCAAATATATAAAAGGAAAAATATAAATGAAAAATAAATTTCAGTTAATAAGTATCATCGTAGTCTCTTTGGTATTGAGTGGTTGTGTAGGTCTTATGGATAGCAACGGGTGGTCATTTTCTCAAAAGAATGAATTTATACAGATATTAAAGACAGATAAATATCTATCTATTTGTGAAAACAAAGTACTAGCTCAAGAGATAATCTCCTCAAAAAATACACAGCAACTAACAAAAATGTTAGTCTCTTATACCAATAATCTTGCCAATAGTTGTATAGACTTAAAAATGTTTGACTCGGTACAAAGACAACGTAAAGGCAACAAAGTAGAGACCTATTATGGACGCTATTTACAAGAAGTCAATACAGCTGATATACAACGAAAACTACGTGCAGGGCTAAGCATCGAAGCGATACTTGCACCGTATGTTCCTAAAAATGAACAGTTTATGAAACTGGTAAATGCCTATCATTCATTTGCTTCTTTCAATACCTTGACAGAGAACAAGCTTCATACCTTACGTGTCAATATAGAAAGAGTTAAGTTAATGAATGATAATTTGGGTCAAGATTATATATTGGTAAATATCCCAGAATATGTGGTACGTGTCAAAAATGAAAAGAGAACCAGTCTCAAATTTAAGGTAGTGGTAGGACGACAACATTTACAGACCCCTGTGTTTGCTGAAAAACTAAAATACATCACACTCAATCCCCAATGGTCAGTCCCAGATAGTATCGCTAGAAATGAAGTAATCCCTGGCTTACTTAAAAATAGTAATTATCTCAAACGACACCGTATGGTAGCACGTAAGACCTATGATTTGAACTCTCCTGTGATGAACCCCTCACGAGAAGAGCTAAAGTTGTATAAAGGAGGCAAGGGTGTTGTACCATTTAAATTTATTGAAGTACCCTCCAATAGCAATGCCTTAGGACGTGTAAAATTTATCTTCCCAAATAAACACTCTGTATATATGCATGATACGCAGATGAAAAAGCTCTTTAATCGTCCTGTGCGATGCTTTAGTCATGGTTGTGTAAGGTTAGAAAAGCCGAGAGACCTTTTGAGCTATGTGACGACACACTATACAGAAAGTACCCTAGAAGAGGTCAATACCAAGTATAAAAGTATGAAAACACATTATCTTAAGATTATCAAAGATGTGATGGTACATACAGCATATATGACAGCGTATATTGCAGAAGATAACAAACTTCGTTTCTTTGATGATATTTATCTCTTTGATAAATACCAAAGATTAACATTTTAGAGGATATGAAATTGAGGATAATTGATGGGATAATTCATGCTTTATTATGGATTTCCCTTGGGCTATTTTGGCTTAATCCACCTTCTTATACCCATTTAAAGCAAACGATGAAACAGATACCTATCGTCAAAAAATTAGTAAATAATAAACTAGTAGACAAAAAAATAAAAAATAAAAAACCAAGTTTTGAAATGATTATCACCGATAAACCCTATGACTTTGTCAATGTAAGCTTGAAAGAACGACTCACACTACTTTCAGCAAAGATAGGTCAGCCCATTTTTATACGTATCTTCAAAGAAGAAGCACTCTTAGAAATATGGATAGATACAGGCAGTGAATATGTACACTTAAAAGATTATATCATTTGTGCATTTTCAGGAGATTTGGGTCCTAAGCTTAAAGAGGGTGATGAACAAGCCCCAGAGGGATTTTATACCGTCAAAAAGTATCAACTCAATCCCAATAGTAAATTTCATTTATCTTTCAATCTAGGCTATCCAAATCGCTATGACAAAGCCCATAAACGTACAGGTTCGGCACTTATGGTACATGGAAATTGTGTCTCTATAGGATGTTTTGCCATGACTGATGAAAAGATAGAAGAGATTTATAAACTTGTGGAAAAAGCATTACAAAAAGGACAAAAGAGCGTACACGTACATGCCTATCCTTTTCGTATGAGTGAAAAAAATATGTCATTTTATGAGGGCAATGAGTGGTACGATTTTTGGGTGAATCTCAAAGAAGGATATGACTACTTTGAATCCCAAAAAATCCCACCTACTATAAAGATAGAGAACAAACGTTATGAGATATATGAGTAATCTAATACGATTCTATCTCTGTGACCGTATTGTTTTTACTCTCTTTACCCATTTTTTTAAAAAACAAAGTATGTGTTGCACTTTTTAAGGTAATGCCATCGATATTATATTGATGTTCTTTTGTTATGGTAAATCCTTCACTCATTGTTTGATGTAGTCTTTGGCTTACCCATGAGTGTACTTTTTGTCTACATGCCATTCTTGTACTGATAAGCATAGCCTTAAATGTATTGTCATCATTTTTTGTTAGTTTACCGTTGATACGATTACATCCATCAAAGCCATGTACCATCATTTGTTTAGGTTTGAAGTCTAGTATGGCTCTAGCTTTGCGTACTTCCATACCATCCATAGCACGTAAGTGCCAACTCCCTTGAAGGGTATGCATATCTATGGGTTTAGCTAAAAGTGGTAAAGTAAAGTAGATGAGTAAAACTCCTAAAGATAAAATATATTTTTTAAGCATAACAACTTCCTTATTATTTATTTTGGCTAGTATACTCTATATTATTGAAGGGAGTATGAATGACAAGTATTTTAAAGATGTTTTTTACTGTTTTTCTACTAGGGACAAGTGTATTTAGTACAGAGATTAGACTAAGTGAGAAACAAGCAAACTATATTGCAAAAAAAGTATGGCAAAATGAGGGAGCGGGGCTTGATAAATATCTTATTTGGTGGAACAAAGGAGAAGATTTTGCTTCTTTGGGGATAGGACATTTTATTTGGTTTCCCAAAAACCATACGGAGCGTTTTCGAGAAGTATTTCCTATGGTGATTACTTTTATGAAAAGCCAAGGGGTCAAGATGCCCTCCTGGCTTAATGAACATACAGATTTCCCATGGCAAAGCAAAAGAGCATTTTTATCTGCAAAAAAAGCACAGACGAAACAATATAAAGAACTTTTTTCTTTTCTCAAACGTACTTTTGCCTATCAATCCTCTTTTATGGCGATACGTCTTAGCCAAGCCTTGCCTCAAATGCTAGAGAGTATAGACGATGCAAACAAAGCCCGTATCATTAAAAGACGCTTTTATGAAGTGATGCACCATCGAGATGGAAGTATCAATGAAAGAGGACTTTATATTTTACTAGACTATACCAATTTTAAAGGTGAAGGCACACTCAAAAGCGAACGCTATCATGGGAAGGGGTGGGGTTTACTTCAAGTTTTGTGGCATATAGATGATGCTGAAAGTAACAAACAAAAAGCCTTTGCTACTTCAGCCAAAGCCATACTAAGCAGACGTATCAAAAACTCTCCCAAAGCACGAGGTGAGGAGCGTTGGAGAAAAGGGTGGAATATAAGACTAGATACCTATTGGCAATAAGTATCTTCTCATGACAAAAAAGATAAAATCTTAAAAATAAATGTAAAGAATCACTATGTACTTAAAACTCTCTTCTTTTTTAGACCAAATCAGTAAGTATGCAGGGCTATTCTCCGCCTTACTTGTGGTACTTCTAGCTTTACTTGTCTCCTATGATGCAGGGATGCGTTATCTATTTTCAGAAGGGTCTATCGCGTTGCAAGAGATAGAGTGGCATCTTTTTGATATGGTATTTTTACTAGGACTCTCTTATGCTTTAGCACAAGATAAACATGTAAAAGTAGATATATTCTTTGAGCGTTATTCTACACAAAACAAAGCAATAGTACATATCTTTTCTATGCTCTTTCTTGTGATACCATTTTCTTTTGTTTTATTACTTGATGCTTTTGATATGACGATGCAAAGCTATATGCAACAAGAAATTTCTTCTGACCCCGGAGGGTTGAGCCATCGTTGGATTATTAAATCCATGTTGGTACTTTCATTTACTTTACTCATCGTCCAAGCCTTTAGTGAGATACTCAAATCGTATGCAAAAATAGAGAATAAAAGAATATTATTTAGAATACTTCGTGTGATGCTCCTGCTTGGTACACTGGTCTATGTGGCATGGTACAATAGGGTTGAATTTTGGATTGACCCTGTGTTTTTGATGTTTTTAATGGCACTTGTTTTACTTATGATAGGTTTTCATGTCGCCTTTGTATTTGCAGGGGTAGCACTCTTTTTTGCTCTGATTTCTGATGAAGTAGGCTTACATGTCTTAGAGATGCTCCCGTACCGAACCTATGGTATCATGGGCAATGTTACACTCATGGCAGTCCCTTTGTTCATCTTCATGGGCTTGATACTAGAAAAGTCCAAAATGGCAGAAGGACTCTTACTCTCGATGGGCAAACTTTTTGGCTCTGTGCGTGGAGGATTGGCTATCTCTGTGGTACTTGTTGGGGCGATATTGGCTGCAAGTACAGGTATCGTAGGGGCATCGGTCGTGATGATGTCACTCATTGCCTTACCTTTGATGCTAAAACATGGCTACTCTGCGTCTTTGGCTAGTGGTAGTATCGCAGCTTCTGGGACGTTGGGTCAGCTTATCCCTCCTTCTATTGTGCTTATCATTCTAGGTGACCAAATGCACCTTTCTGTAGGTGACTTATTTCGTGCAGCCGTTGTCCCTGGACTTCTACTCATTATACTCTACATCATTTACATCTTAATCTATGCGTATCTAAACAAAGAGGTCGCCCCTGCTATTGTGGTAGAAGAAGCGTATAGTGATGTCATCAAAGAAGCCATCAAAGAGATTATCCCTCCGTTACTGCTCATTGGTGTAGTATTGGGGTCTATCTTTGCAGGGATTGCCTCTCCCTCAGAGTCGGCAGCGATTGGGGTCTTAGGTGCCATCGCATTGGCTTTAGGCAAAAGGACTTTCTCCTATGCCATGCTTCGATATGCTAGTATCGAAACGGTAAAACTTACAGCGATGATATTTATGATACTGATAGGTGCTACAGCATTTTCTTTGGTCTTCAACGAGCTAGGTGGGGGCGATATGGCATTGGCATTCTTCACAGGAGATATACAAAGCCAATGGACATTTATCCTTATTGCGATGCTTGTTATCTTTCTCTTAGGATTTTTTATAGACTTTATAGAGATAGCCTTTGTCGTTGTACCCATATTGGTACCTATCGTAGCCAGTTTTGGTATAGACCCTATTTGGTTTGCCATACTCATCGCCATGAATCTACAAGCCTCATTTCTCACCCCACCTTTTGGCTTTGCCTTATTCTATCTCAAAGGTGCAGCAGGAGACAAAATCAATACAAAAGCCATCTATAAAGGCGTAATACCCTTTATCTCCCTACAACTTTTAGCCCTACTTATCATACTCTTATTTCCCGATTTGATTTATATGTTTGGGAAGTAAAGGTATGATGATAATGTCTTTTAATGACCTTTTGGCTAAAATACTTCATTATAAACTTGAAAAACCACTTATGCAAAAAAACCTATGAAAGAAACCTTATGAAACTAATCTATCCACTTAATATGACCAATGAATTTGTCTTTAACTCTTCTGCTAGAGATTTTACTGTAGAAGAGATACCACTGTATGAATTTTCAGGAGAGGGGGAACATCTTGTTCTTCATGTACGTAAAAAAGAGATGACTACATGGGAAATGTTAGATGTGATTTCTAATCATGTAGGTATTCGTCGTCGTGATATGGGTTATGCAGGACTCAAAGACAAACATGCGATGACTTTGCAATACGTATCTGTCATGGCTATACATGAAGAGAAACTAAAAGCTTTTAGCCATGAGAAGATAAAGATACTCTCTATGGTACGCCATAGTAATAAAATACGTGTAGGACACCTAAAAGGAAACCGTTTTAATATCCGTCTCAAAAAGGTACTAGGTGTACAAAAAGACAAACTAGACTCTGTACTCAAATGGATAAAAAACAATGGTGTACCCAATTATTTTGGTAATCAGCGTTTTGGTAATGATGGGGATAATTGGGTTGATGGTAAAAAGCTCATAGAAGGCACACTCAAAATGCGTGACCGTAAGACCAAAGAGTTTTTGATGGGGTCTTACCAATCTTATCTGTTTAATCACTGGCTCTCTAAACGCATGGAGATTAATTTACTCTTAGAAAAGTTTACAGAAAGAGAGACAGAGCAAGTGATGAAATTGCCAAAGGATTCACTCAAAGGCACAAAAGCACAAGAGAATTTCTTTAAGATTTTGGAGGGGGATGTGATGATGCACTATCCTTATGGTAGGCTCTTTAATGCTGAAAACTTAGAAGAAGAAGCCCTACGATTTAGAGAAAAAGACATTGCCCCAGCAGGGTTACTTACAGGTAAAAAGGCAGACCCTGCCAAAGCTACAGCAGGGTTGATTGAAGCTCCTTTTTTAGAAGATATACCCCTCAATGGTAGCAGACGTTACGCATGGATACAAGTGACTGAAATTAGCAAGACCTATGTAGAAGAAAAAGCACATTATGAACTCTCTTTTGTCCTTCCTAAAGGATGTTATGCTACCAATGTACTAGATATTTTAAGAGGTAAACAGATTTAAATTGCTATACTATAGGTACAAAACTTTATTTAAAAAGGATAAAAAGTGATGATATATAAAAAAATAAAACGTTTAAGTATGATTGGATTGCTCTCTTCGGCATTTATATTTTCTGCTTGTACCCCAGAAGAACAAGCTTTAGCTACAGGTATGGCAGTAGGTGCTGTAGCTGTTGCTTCTGTATATAGTTATCCTTATTACTATAATCAACCTTATTACTATAATAATGGTAGATACTATTATGGTGGGTATTATTCAAGTGGATATTATCATTATAATGGGCATAGATATAGAAATGGTCATTATTATAGCAATGGTAATAGGTACCATAATGGACGTAGATATAATGCTACAGTAGGAAATTACGGATACTATACAAATAAAAACCAATATCAAAATCGTAAAAATTATAACAACAATAAAAACTATAATAACAATAGAAATTATTCATCTAATACGTATAATAAAAATCGTTATAACAACAACCGTAATTATAATAATAATAGAAATTATAATAACAACCGTAGTTATAATAGACAAAGAACTTATCGTTAAAAAGAGTGGAATAAAAGGGAATTTATCTTAGGTACAGAAAGCTGAAAAATAATGTTTCTTCATGGTAAATGAGGAAATAAAGTTTTTTAAAAGGAGGAAGAATAAAACACTTCTTATACCTAAGATATTTGTAGTATAGCTAAATAAGATAAAATTTGTCTTAAATAGATTTTAGTAGATTTAAATTTTGGATTTTTATGACGAGGGAGTATAAAATGGAAGTATGTGTCGCACTTGATTTACCATCAAGAGAAGAAAATTTGGTATTGGCTAGGTCGCTTAAAGCGTATGATATTTGGATAAAAATCGGCTTTCGTGCCTATATTCGTGATGGTAAAGATTTTATCCAAGCGATTAAAGAGATAAATCCTCATTTTAAAATATTTTTGGATTTGAAGCTTTATGATATACCCAATACTATGGCAGATGCATCTGAAGAGATAGCAAAACTAGGGGTGGATATGTTCAATATTCATGCCAGTGCAGGGTCTGTGGCTATGAAAACAGTGATGGATAGACTCTCTACGTATGAACCTCGTCCTTTGGTGTTGGCTGTGACGGCATTGACTTCTTTTGATGAAGAACATTTTCAAGAAGTATATGAAAAAAATATTGATACTAAAGCAGAACAATTTGCCAAGATGTCTTATGACAATGGCTTAGATGGTGTGGTATGTTCTACCTTTGAGAGTCGGGCTATCAAAGAGGCTACTTCTGAGACATTTCTGACACTTTGTCCTGCTATTCGTCCTTTTGGAGAAGCATCAGGAGACCAAAAACGTGTGGCTACTTTAGCCTTGGCACATCAAGAAGGGGTTGACTATCCTGTGATAGGTCGTCCTATCTATCAAGATAAAAATCCTCAACAAAAAGTAGAAGAGATACTAAAGGTCATCGCTACTTTTTAATCTCATGTTTGGTCTTGGTCATGTTTACAGCATTGTCCATACCTTGCATCATAAAGTACATGCCTGTTGCAAAAAGTGCTAAGATAAAGAGTGGTGTAAGTTTTTTCATACGTATTTCCTTTAAAGTTTTACTATTATATCACTAATTTTAGATAGAATACTTTTTATAGTATAAAAAAGAATTTTATTAATTAGAGGATGTGGGTATGAATGAAAATAATCTAAAAGTACAAGAGAGTATTAATACAGCTGAAAATGTAGAACAGATTAGAAATATTATTTTTGGGACACAAACCAAAGAGTTTGATACACGTATTACACAACTTAGTGACAATCTACAAGATATGGAAAAAAAGCTTACTAAAATGATTTATGATTCTCATATTAAACTACGTACAGAAAGTGAACGCTCTTTTGCTACGATGGAAAAGACGCTAGAAGATATACGTACTACGATAGTCAAAGACCGTATCGCGACAAAAGAACAGATTAATTTACGAGATGTCAATTTACAAAATCAAATGGTTACACACAATGAATTACTTGTGCGTAAATTAAACAATCTTAAACATTTACTTGATGAAGAAAAACGTATCAACCATGATAATCTTTATCGTGTAAAAGATGAAATACAAAAAACCCTTGAACTTGAATTTAAACATGTCTCTGAGAATAAACTTTCTCGAAATAAGATGTCAGAAATGTTTTTGGATATTGCTATGCGTTTACAAAATGAGAGTCCGAGTAAGATTTTAGAAGAAGGGATAAAAACTGGAAAATAAATATTCAGAGTTAGATCAGTTAAAAGACCTTCTTTTAAATTCTGAACTCAAACAACTCAAAGCCCTAGAATCAAAATATGAAATACTTAAGCAGTCAGCCTATAGCCAAGAGAATGTGGTCGAAAAAGTAGTGCTTTTATTTAATGAAGTACTTGACAAACGTTTTGAACATGAGGGCGAGGAAACGGTTAAAATATTTTCTAAACATATTACTAAAATGATAGCCCAATCATACAAAGACTCTCCAAAAGAGTTAAGTTTTGTACTCAAAGAAACCATCGCCCAATCCATCGCATTAGAGATAGAAAATAATAAAGATACAATGGTAGATTCATTGTATCCTATCATGGGTAGTATGGTCTCTAAATATGTCAGTCAAGCGATTACAGAGCTGATGCAAAATATCAATACTAAGATAGATGATGGTCTTTCAATAGATACCTATAAGCGTAAAATAAAGTCTAAAATGACGGGTGTGAGTGAGATGGAATTACTTATCAAAGAAGGTGGTAAGGCTATTATATCTTCTTTATTTGTCATACAAAAAGAGAGTGGTTTACTCATAGCAGAAGCACAATTACAAGACAAAGAAGTCCAAGACCCTCACATGGTAGCTTCTATGGCAAGTGCTATTAAAGACTTTATCAATGATTGGGTCAATCAACATGAAACCCAAGATGAAGTACAAATACTAAGCTATGGGGCATCAACATTGTATATAGAAAGTGCTGGTTCGGTTTATATTGTCGCATTTTTGGACAAAGACCCTGAGTATGAACTTCGTAGTAAAATTAATGCCTTTTTTGCATCTATTGTAAGTGAATATGCACCTTTTTTTCGTACCTTTGAGGGGGATGATTCTGCTAAAGAGATAGAAAAAATATCAGCTAAAATGCAAAAATATTTAGCCCTTCAGCAGTGCAAAATAAAACCACATAAAAAACAAAATTATGCTAAATATTTTGGATATGGGCTTCTTTGTTTATATCTTATATATCTAGGCTATAGAGGGATTATTTTTTATAAAGAATCAAGCTTAGAGAGTAAAGTTATGGAACAAACAGGACAACAAGTAAGTGTACATTATGAAAATAATCATATTATATTAGAAGGTCATGTTTCAACTATATCACAATTAAATCAAATAGAAGCTATCACAGCACAAGAAGAAAAATATCCTATTTATAATTATTTATCTGTATCTCAAAAATATTTGATAGATACAGAGATTAAAAGACTCCACACAAAACTTAGGTTACTTTCAAAAGCTTCAAAAATCAAAGATAAAGAACTCATCGCTCAAAATAAAATTTTGAGTACACGTTTAGAAGATACAAATAATATAATAAATAAAATAAAAAATAATTTATTACTAGAAACATACTCTTTTGAACAAAAAAGAGATAAAATAAAAATGAAAATTGCTTCTAGTTTAGAAAAAGTATTTGAAGAAAGTCCTTTTTATAAAGTGACCTACCAATCATTAGGATTTCAAGACTTAAATCTTTTTTTAGCAGGTCATAGTAAATATAATATGAAAGCAATGAAAGTATTACAAAACAATTTTGAAAAATATATGGAAGTATTAGAAGCATATAGTCCCTATATTGAAAGAATTGTTATCGAAGGACATTCCGATAGTCGTGGAGAAGAAGCTGAAAATATTATACTTTCTAAAAAAAGAGCCTTAAAAGTAAGATCTGCTTTACTACAAACCAAAATAATTAAAATGTATAATATGCAGTCATTGTTAGAGATAGAAGTCTTTGGGAGTCAAGATATTATTAAAGAAAATGGGGTAGAAAACCCTAATGCTTCTAGGCGTATAGAAATTCGTTTTGAACTTAAAAATAATGAAGTATTAGAAAAACTTAATAAAATAATAAAATAATAAAATACCTAAAATTAAGTTTTGTTAGCTAAAATCTATAATATATAAACGTATCATAAGGATAAATAGAATAAATGATTAGAAAAAAAATACTGCTATTAGGTGATTTCTCCGTAGGTAAAACAAGCTTAGTAAGAAGATATATAGATGGGGCATTTGATGATAAATATCTCACTACAATAGGTGTTAAAATTGCTAAGAAGTACTTTGATATAGAAGGTGTAGATTATGAACTTATTATTTGGGATATAGAAGGTTCAACACCTAGCAAAAAGATAGCATTAGGGTATTATAAAGGTGCTTCTGGTGCTATCTGTGTAGCAGATATTACAAGAAAAGAGACATTAGAAGGATTAAAAGAACATCAAAAAATATTTTTGAATGAAAATCCTAAAGGAAAGGTGGTCATAGCCTATAATAAATCAGACCTCTTAAGTGAAGCAGAAAAATCTAAAATAAGTTTAGATAGCAATACTTTTTTTACTTCTGCCAAAGATGATAGTGGGGTAGAAGAAGTATTTTTACGACTCATGAGACAAATGATAGTATGAAAAATATACAAGCCATCCTCAACATAGTGTTAAAAAAAGATATATTTGAATATATCCTTATAGATAAATACTTCAAAATAGTCAATACTTCTTCAAATATCAACAAATATTCAAAAGAAATACCTCAAATGGGTGTAGAAATATTTGATTATTTACCTGAGTTGGTAGGGTTAGAAGAAGAGATGGAAAATATTTTTACCCATAAAGAGGAAACATATTTTTTAGAATCCATATGTAAAGAAGAATACTACGTTAATATTAGCATTGACTATTATGACGAAAATAACCTTCTTATATTACTCCATGACATTACTAATATAACTATAACAAGCCAAAAACTTTTGCAATATAGTAATGAATCTATTTTAATTAATAATACATTAGAAAAAATATTAAACAATCAAAATGCACTTTTATTTTGTACCTATGAGAATAAAATACTCTATAGTAATGCTCAATTTATTAATTATTTTTGTATAGAAAACATGATTGATAAAGATGTAGAAAACTTGAAAATTTATCAATATATGGATGAACCTTGTCATGATTATGATACATTGTTTGAATATGTAAACAAAAAAGAAGAGTACCTACGTATTAATAATGATATGTTTATCGTACAAGCCACTTCTCTTAACTGTAGTCATAACCTTTTTACGCTTACTAAAGTCACCAAACTTAGCAATGAAATACAAAGAGACTTGCTCACAGGTGCATACAAAAAAACGTATTTTGATAGTATGGTAATCAAGAAAATAAAACAAAAAGATAATTTTGTGTTAGTCGTACTTGATTTTGATGATTTTAAAGTGATTAATGATACGTATGGACACCAAGTAGGAGATATTGTTTTACAAGAATTTTCTGTAGTGGTAAACGATAATATCAGAAAGCAAGATATTTTTGCAAGATGGGGTGGAGAAGAGTTTTTATTGTTATTAAAATATCAAAATATAGAAGATGTCATGCAACAAATAGAAGATTTAAGAGATATTATTGAAAATCACACTTTTGCACATATTAAAGGTCTGACGGTAAGTTTAGGTGTTGCATCTAGAGAAGATAATGATGATATACATACATTACTTCAAAAAGCAGACCAAGCACTGTATGAAGCCAAAAAAATTGGAAAAAATAAAGTAGTTTTTAGAAAATAAAAATATATTTAAAAATAATATTTTTTAAGCTTTTATTTAAGAGTAATCTACTATAATCTCATCCACAAAACATTTGGAGAGTTGGGAGAGTTGGTTTAATCCGCGCCCCTGCTAAGGGTGTGTACCTTCACGGGTACCGAGGGTTCGAATCCCTCACTCTCCGCCACTTTAATCCCTCCTAAATAGAATTATTGTTATTATTTAATAAAAAAATCACAATAGAATTAACTATGAAGCAAAGGAAAAACATGTCCAAATCAACACTCATTCACTTTAGTTTTTAATAGATGAAAAAAATACTATTTATTTTAGTTTTACTAGGTTCTACTTTCCTTTGGGCATCAATCTTTGGAGAAGATGAACAAAAAGAGATACTTCTTCCTACACATATCATTGAAATTTCTGCTAAAATATTTGATGAGTCTAAAATCTATAATGCTTTAGGTATTGAGCAAAAAAGTATTTTTGAATTTTGGAAGGATGATACTAGTTATATTAAAGATAAATTACTCCCTACTTTACATGCTTCACTAAGGTCTTTTTATGATTCTGAAGGTTTTTATGATGCGAACTTTACTATTGAAGAGAGCAATACAACGGTTCAGGTAAATATCATAGAAAATCAACCGATAAGAATAAAAGATATTAATATCTCTAGTGATTATAATATTTCATCATTTGTATCATTTGAAAAAAATGAAATTTTTCTAGCTAAAAAGTTTATATCGATAAAAAATAAAATCACCACTACCTTACTACAAGATGGATACTGTTCTTCTGAATTTGATACTAAAGCCTATGTTGATTTGGATACACATAGTGTTAATCTTCGTTATATTCTAAAAAAAGGTGGGGTATGTACCTTTGGAAAAGTGACAGTAAAGGGGCTAACTACAATGAATGAAGAAGTTGTGAAGTCACAAGTACGGGCTGAAGAGGGTGAACGATTTAATATCGAACATATAAAAGACACTTCTAAGGCACTCTATGGATTGCATTCTTTTGATTCTGTAATCATTGGAGTAGATAGAAAAATTTATAATGTTATTCCTGTTGATATTATCGTCCAAGAAAAGAAAAATCCCTACCATTTTGAAGTAGGTGTAGGCTATGATAGCTATGTTGGTCCACGTGTACACTCTTCAATCACTAGATATAATCTTTTTGGTAATGCATTAGAATTAAAACTTCAATTGGCTTGGTCAGAGTTAGAACAATTGGCTATTTTTAGTTTTTATAAACCAGTTTTTATTAATATTTTTGATTATTATGTAGGGGTAGGGGGTGAAGGTGGATATTCAAACTTAGAATATGATGGATTTCAAGAAGAAAAAGAATTTTTAAGAGTATTTTTAGACCATAAGACAAAAAAAGTAAAATTACGAGTAGGGTTTGCCCTTGAAAACATAACAATTACTGCTTTAAATAATATTCCTGTAGAAGAAGAATTGACACAAGCTGTCAATGAAGGAACATTTTTACTTACCTACCCCTATATAGATTTTAGTTATGATGCAAGAGATTCAAAACTCAATCCTAAATATGGATATTATCTCTCTGCGTATCTTGAAACGGGGCTTTCTGATGAGGAATCTAGTGTATACTATAAAGCATTATTAGAAGCTAGGTTTATTCATACATTTGCTAATCTTACACTAGCTACAGTAGGTATAGTAGGGATAGTAGATGAAGAGAGAGAAAACAGTCTTCCTGAATCCAAATATTTTTTTGCTGGTGGTTCGTTTTCAAACCGTGCGTATGGGTTTAGAGAAATGGGTGTGATTTTATCTCCTACAGAGGATAGCATATATGGTGCATCAACTTGGGCAAATATTACTGTGGAAGCTGATTACCCTATCTGGGGTGATGTGTATGGAGCAGTCTTTTCAGACAATACTTTATTGAGTACAAAAGCGTATGATTTTTCAGGTGAAATTATTACTTCAGTAGGTGTAGGCGTACGGTATATCTCTCCTATAGGTCCTATCAAATTAGATATTGGTATGAATGTACAGGACTCTTCTCAGTATGGTATATCATTCCAAATAGGACAATCATTTTGAATTTTTTAAAAATTTTTTATAAAATCTTTGATAGGCTTTTGATAGTGTTGTTAGTTCTGATAATAACAATCATTGTTATAGCAAATTCTTCGTGGGTTATCAAAAAAGTAGCCGATAAATTTGCACCTGATTATAAAATATCGTATGATACTATTACGGGTAATATCTTTACAGGCGTGAAGATAAATAATCTAAAATTTGAGGATAAAGTACTTAGTAAAAAGATAACATTTTCATGGAATCCTTCTAAAATTTTATATAAAACAGTAGTGATTAATGAGCTTAGTATAGAGGCATTAGATGTGGATGTGGTTAAAGCATTGATTGCTTCTTTTCCTACAAATGATACGAACAATACCTCTAATGAGCCTTTTTCTCTTGTTGTACTTGTAGACAACGTAGATATTAGTCTTAATCCATTTGAAGAACAAGGTGTTTACCTCTCTAAAACCTCTTTAAATGTAGAAAATATATACTATAGTAGTGATACAATAGGTATTGAGTATCTTAGGTTAAATATAGATACAAATATAACAAAAATTTCACTTGAAGCCTCACTAGATAATGCCAAATTAGAGATACATACGCTTTTGCTTGATGATGTAGATACGGTTGCTTTAGAGAAAATTATTTTGACAAAGGAAAATAATAGTACAAAAGAGAAAAAGAAGAAAATTACAACGCATGAAAAAGAAGAAACATTCAATCCTTTGATACCTAAAGAAGTACAATTAGATAATTTTCTACTTTCTATCAAGCCACGAGATTACCAATCTGTACATATCAAAGAAGTGAAAGTAAACGTCAATACTCTTTTACTTAATGTAGAAAAAATTACCTCAAATGATATGAACAGTATCAACATTGATAGTTTTTCACTTTTTCTTGATTCTAATGTGACACATTTAACCCTTTTAGGTAATCTTAAAGCAGAAACCTTGACCTTTGAAAATATCAATATAGAAGCGTTAAATACAGGTGCAGTACAATCTCTTTTTATGACAGAGACAAATACGACTACAATAAAAAATAAAAATAAAAATCAAGATGAAGAAGAAATTAATCATTTAATCCCTAAGTATATACTAATTAATTCTTTTAAAACAGAGATACTACCTACATCTTATGCTCCTGTTACCATAAAGAGTCTTCTATTATATGCAAAAGATATGACATTTAATACACAAGAAGGCATGATAGAAAATGGTTCTATTGATATAAATGGAACAACAAACCTTTCTAATATTAGCTACGATGGAACAATAAAAGACAATCAAATCTTAGGTTCTGTTGTCGTGCATCCTCATGACACACTTTTTACACTCTACACCTTACCTTTACGAAGAGAGGCGATAGGGGATATAGTTATTGATATAAATGCTACAAAAGAAGAGGTAGCCCTAGATATAAAAGCAAAAGCCAAACAGATACTCATTGTAGAAACAGCAGAAGCCAATAACAGTGATGATAATACAAGTAAAGCATTTAATTTTGATATTGATAGTCTTCTTAGCCATGTTGTGTATACGGTAGCAGACAATAGCCTAGTTGCTGATAGCAAAGTAATGCTAAGTACCCCTTATGCAAAAGATGTCTCTCTTACAAATACATTTTTAATGGATAAGAATATGAGTTATTTTGGAGAAATAAAAGCCAAAAAAATAATAGGTATTGATAAGAAATTTCTAAAGCCTTTACATCATTTAAAAGTTAATTATAACGGTGATTTGAGTAGTATCAAAACCAATATCTCTTCGGATGGACTCAAAGGGACTTTTGTCTCATCGGACTTTAAAAAAGGTATTTTTCATTTAGAAACCACAAAAGCGATTGAATTAGATAAAATGCTTGTTCTTCCTGCTGAATTAAATACTACAAAAGTAAATGTGATGGTGGATGTACCTTTGGATTTTGCCAAGATTACCCATATGACGGTAAAAGTAAAGATTCATTCTAATATCTCAAATATAGATGCCAATATTAGCTATGATAAAGCATTAAAAGTCAAAATAATCTCGACTATTACTAAAGATTCTTTGTTACAAAACTTTGATAAAAATGTGAAGTGGAATGCCATAAGTCCATTGCTAATAGAGGCTGATTTAGGGGAAAAAGAGGCGATGCTTATATTAAAATCTAAGGCACTCTCTTCTACGGTTCACTATACGTTAGAGAATGGATATGTAGATGGTAAGATAGCACTCGCAGGTCTTCATGCTGATATAAAAGGTCTAGCCCAAGAGAAGATTAGCCTCAATGCTAATGTGAACTCTATCGAATCATTGATAAAATCTATAAAATATGTTTATACCATTGAAGACGTACCACCTGTAGAAGGGGCATTGAATGTATCTGTAGATATACTCAAATTAAATCAGGTAAATCTTTCTCTATCTTCACCTAAAATCATCTATCATGCAGACCGTGAAACAGAACATCTCATAAATGATGTAAAATTAGTAATCAGTGCAGACAAATCAAAAGTACAACTCAAATCATACGCTGTAACCTATAATGAAATGAAAATATTTTCTACCAAACCTTCTCTTATTAAGATGCAAGAAAATAATATTGAAATTTCAGAACTTTGGTTAAATGATCAACTTAAAGTAGTAGGTAACTATAACCTAGAAACAGCAAAAGGAGACATCTCTGCTGATGCACAAACATTTCATCTAGCCCATAAACTAATAGACCTTGATACTGCTATACATATCAATACACTACTTGATACAGGAAAAACATCTCTAAAAGGTAAGGTTGTATTACTTGGAGGAGATATTCATTATGACTTAAGTAGCAAAACATATCCTTCTGATAATGACATTATTATTGTTCAAGATAAGAAAAAAGAAGAATCTAGTCCATTTATGGAAAACCTTAGTATGCTTATCAATGTAACAACAAAAAAGCCACTTAAATATAAAAAAGGACCTATCAATATTCAGGCAAGTGTCAATTTAGATATACACAAATTAGAATATTCCCAACCTATGATTTTGGGGGAAGTAAAGATACATAAGGGTGGGTCTTATACTTTTGAAGATAAAAAATTTGTATTAGATAGAAGTAAGATATATTTTACAGGTAATCCAAATAAACCAATTCTTGATATTCGCATCAAATATAAATCTTTAAATTATATGATAACGATTACAGTTTCAGGTACACCTGCTACCCCAAATATTATGTTTTCTTCTGTACCTAGTTTGAGTCGAGAAGAAATATTATCGGTAATTCTTTTTGATTCAGAAGGAGGAGCAGGTACAAACAGTGCTGATGATATGATGAAGATGATGGGTGGGGCTATGGCAAAATCTGCTCTTTCTGACATGGGTATCAAACTTGACCATCTTCTGATTGGTTCAGATGGTAGTGTTGAAATAGGTAAAAAACTTACAGATAAAATTATGTTTATTTATCTCAATGATGTTATCCCTAAAGTAAGTGTAAAGTATCAACATACATCAAGATGGGAGAGTGTAATAAGTGCTGATGAAGAGTCAGAGTCTTATGATATTGTCTACAAAAGAGATTATAGTACAGATGATATTACGATATTTGGCAGATAATTATTTGCTAAATATTTTATGATACTCTATACTAACAGCATGGACTATCGTTAATCACGCTAGACTTTGCTAAAGCACTTTCTATCTCTTCTTTGCTAATATTTCCAGTGAGATTTAAGCTTACTTCTCCATCTTGACCAGAGACTTCCATATTGCTAATCTTGGCTTTGGTTTCATCACTCATACAGTCACAAGAGCCTGTAGCACAGTTTTCTACCATTTTTACAATGTTTTGTTTTTGGACTTCACCTGTAAAAGAGATTTTTACCCCATTGTTTGTTTTAAATACATCTTTGTTCATTTTTATTCCTTTTGTAATTTAATTGAATGTTTTTTTGATTTTAGGCAACAGCACTTCACGTATCTATAATGTACCCCATAAAAAGAACCAACAAAAAAATAATTTAATTATAAAAGTGTAAAATAAGAACATAATATAAGGGGTATAAGATGAGCAAGAAAAGAAAAGTATATAGTGCAGAGTACAAA
>JAMOTK010000005.1 GCA_027062365.1 Sulfurovum sp. | reverse complement strand
GTATAAGCTTATTGTGATATTATATCGTTCCTAAAAATATTTTTAGAGATTTTATACCCATCAGGAGGTCATTATGGCTTTAGATCAGGCGAACAAAGCAGCAATTATTGCTAAATACGCAAGAGGCGAAAACGATACAGGTTCAACAGAAGTACAAGTTGCTTTACTTACAGCAAGAATTGTATACTTAACTGAACACCTTAAAACAAACAAAAAAGACCACTCTTCAAGACTTGGACTACTTAAACTAGTTGGACAAAGAAGAAGACTTATGAGATACTTGAAAAAAGTAAGTCTTACAAGATGGAACATCATCAAAACAGATATGGGTATCCGTAACTAAGTTTTGACTCTTTTATATTACATATATCTTTTTTAGATGTATGTAATTTTACCCTTTCTTCTTTTTTCACTTTTCTTATTATACTTCTATCATTTCATACAATTATCACGGTTTAACGTAATTTTTAAAGCTCTTTTAACGGTCTTTTTTTATAGTTTAGTCTATATGACTCAACTAGGACTTGACAAAACCTCACTCAATGTTGTATAATACCCCATACATTCAAAATGTAAGCTAGAAATAAGGAGTAACTACATGAGTCAAGAAAAAGAAAATCTTGAAGACGCTAAGACAGAAGATGTCTTGGAAGAAGAAGTAATAGAAACAGAAGAAGAGACTGTAGAAATTGACCCCCTAGAAGAGGCTTTGGCTGAAGTAGCTGAATATAAAGACAAATATATCAGAACACACGCAGACTTTGAAAATATCAAAAGACGTTTGGAAAAAGACAAAAACAATGCTGTATCGTATGCAAACGAAAGTTTTGCAAAAGATATGTTGGCTGTGATGGATTCTTTTGAGAGTGCTATATCTGCGATGGAAAGTACAGAAGAGAGTTCAGAAGATAATTTAAAAGTACTTGCACAGATGAAAGAGGGTGTTACCCTTACTTTTGAGCAACTCAAAAAGATACTTGAAAAAAACAACATCAAAGAAGTATCTTGTGAGGGCGAATTTGACCCTGAAGTGCATCAAGCAATTATGCAAGTTGAGAGCGAAAACCATGAAGTTGGCGATGTGGTGCAAGTGATGCAAAAAGGCTACACAATCAAAGAGCGTATTTTACGCCCTGCGATGGTTTCAACTTGTAAATAGCATTGTAGGGGGCGATTGCTATCGCACCTTTATGATGTTTGGATTTTTGGTGCGATGGCAATCGCCCCCTACGATATAATAAATATATAATTTTAAAGGAACGAATATGGGTAAAGTATTAGGAATAGATTTAGGAACAACAAACTCAGCAATGGCTATTTTTGAAAATGGCGAAGCGAAAATTATCGCAAACAAAGAGGGTAAAAATACTACCCCTTCTATTGTAGCATTTACAGACAAAGGCGAAATTTTAGTCGGTGAATCTGCTAAAAGACAAGCGATTACCAACCCTGAAAAGACAATTTATTCTATCAAAAGAATTATGGGTCTGATGATGAGTGAAGACAATGCGAAAGAAGCACAGTCTAAACTTCCTTATCACATTATTGCAAGTGACAATGGTGCTTGTGCGATTGAAGTAGCAGGTAAGACATATACGCCTCAAGAGATTTCGGCTAAAGTGCTTATCAAAATGAAAGAAGATGCAGAAGCGTATCTTGGTGAGACGATTACGGACGCTGTTGTGACTGTACCTGCCTACTTTAATGATGCACAAAGAAAAGCTACTAAAGATGCTGGAACAATCGCAGGGTTGAATGTTCTTAGAATTATCAACGAACCAACTTCAGCAGCATTGGCGTATGGACTTGATAAAAAAGATGCAGAACAAATCGTAGTGTATGACCTTGGTGGTGGTACTTTTGATGTGACAGCACTAGAGACTGGTGATGGTGTGGTTGAAGTATTGGCTACAGGTGGTGATGCATTCTTGGGTGGAGATGATTTTGATAACAAGATTATTGATTTTGTGGCAGATGCCTTTAAATCTGAAACGGGTATTGATGTAAAAGCTGATGTTATGGCTCTTCAAAGAGTAAAAGATGCAGCTGAAACAGCCAAAAAAGAGCTATCATCTGCCACTGAAACAGAAATTAACTTGCCGTTTATCACAGCAGATGCATCTGGACCAAAACACCTTGTGACTAAAATTACAAGAGCAAAATTTGAGTCTCTTATTGGTGATTTAGTGGCTTCTACTATCAAAACAGTACAAGGTGTACTAGATGACGCTGACCTTAGCACTTCTGAAATTAACGAGATTGTTATGGTGGGTGGATCTACAAGAATCCCATTGGTACAAGAAGAAATGAAAAAATTCTTCGGAAAAGAATTAAATAAATCAGTAAACCCTGATGAAGTTGTTGCTCTTGGTGCTGCTATTCAAGGTGGTGTTTTGGCAGGAGATGTGAAAGATGTATTGCTTCTTGATGTAACACCTCTTAGTCTTGGGATTGAAACTTTGGGTGGAGTGACTACTAAAGTGATTGAAAAAGGAACAACGATTCCAGCGAAAAAATCACAAGTATTCTCTACAGCAGAAGACAACCAACCTGCCGTTTCTATTCATGTACTTCAAGGTGAAAGAGAATTTTCAAAAGATAACAAGTCTTTAGGTATGTTTGAACTTCGTGATATCCCAGCAGCCCAAAGAGGTGTACCACAAATAGAAGTTACTTTTGATATTGATGCCAATGGTATCTTGACCGTCTCAGCAGCAGACAAAGGGACAGGTAAATCACAAGAGATTAAAATCACTGGTTCGAGTGGACTTAGCGATGAAGAAATCGAAAAAATGGTACAAGACGCAGAAGCCAACAAAGCAGAAGATGAAAAAAGAAAAGAAGTGGTAGAGACTAGAAATCAAGCTGATGCACTGATTCACCAAACGAAGAAGTCATTAAGTGATTTGGGTGAAAACTTTGATGCAACAGAAAAAGAAGGTATTGAACTAGCCATTACAGAGTTAGAAACTATACTCAAAGACGACAGTGCAAGTAAAGAGCAATTAGAAGAAAAAGTGAAAGCTTTAACTGAAAAATCTCATAAACTAGCAGAAGCAATGTATGCCAAAGAAGCAGCAGGAAAAGAAGACCCAAAAGCAAAAAAAGCAGACGATGACGATGTTATCGATGCAGAAGTAGAGTAAGCCTTAGGCTTCTCTATGGCTCTTTATTCCCATAGGGATATAGAGGGCTTTATTTATAATATGGTCTTTTTGTTTAAAGACTCTCCATCTCTTTTAGTGTAGCGAGTAATGCACCTAGTTTATTTTTGACTTCTAAGTATTCTAGCTTGGGAACGGAATCAGCTACGATACCTGCTCCTGCTTGTAAGGTAATGCTATCTGATTTGATGAGAGAGGTTCTGATGGCTATGGCTGAGTCCATATTTCCATCAAAAGAGAAATATCCCACCGAACCAGAATAAAATCCACGTTTTAATTTTTCATATTTAGCGATACGTTTCATCGCTTCTATTTTGGGTGCTCCTGTCATTGTACCTGCTGTAAAGGTAGCTGCAAAGAGGTCGAACATATCTTTGCCTTCTTCGAGATTGGCTTCTACATCTGATACCATGTGCATGACGTGTGAGTATTTTTCTACACGCATCATGTCTGTGACCTTGACTGTACCTGTTTGGGCTACACGTCCTACGTCATTGCGTCCTAGGTCTATGAGCATGAGGTGTTCGGCACACTCTTTGGGGTCAGCCAACATTTCAAGCTCAAGCTCTTTATCTCGCTTGGCATTTTTGCCACGTTTACGTGTACCAGCTATGGGGCGAAGGAGTATCTCTCCTTCTGTGAGGCGTACCATCACTTCTGGACTAGACCCACAGATAGAAAAGTCTTCATAGTCAAGTAAAAATAGATACGGAGAAGGATTTTTAGAACGTAAGACACGGTAGAAACTTAAGGGGTCAATCTTACCTTTTTGGGTATATCTATTGGAGAGTAAAATTTGAAAAATATCACCAGAACGGATACTCTCTTTAGACTCATCTACAAGTGCTTCAAAACGTGCTTCATCTATACTAAATGTACCCACCCCATCGAGTTTTACAGCTTTTAATGGCATTGGAGTGCTATTGTTTTTTAAAATGTTTTCTATAGATTCTATGGCATGGCTCATCGTTTCATCATTGAGTATGAGTGTAAGTTTTGATGACTTATGTGAGTATGCAATGATAATTTTAGGACGTACCAAGTCAAGGTCGGGCGTATTAAGAGGGTCTGCTAAATCATTCATACTCTCTTCTAGTGTGGGTTCAAATACTTTAACCATGTCATAGCCGATAAAACCGATAAATCCATCTACAAAAGAGAAGCCTAGTTTAGAAGCTTTTTCTTTATAGGCTAATTTATCTACTTTGTTATAATAAGATTTTAAAAAGGAAAAAGGGTCTTCTTTGAGGACTTTCTTAGTGTGAGATGCATCGGTATAGTATGTGGTTTTATCTTTATAGCTTAGGCGTTCTTTTGCACCTATGGTAATAAATGAGAAGTTACCCTCATTGCTATTGACCACAGATTCAAAAAGCATGGTGATTTCTGTAGGGAAAATCTCTTTGATTTTCCCATATAGTGCCACTGGTGTAAGTTGGTCAAAAAGAATTGTTTTATACATTTTTGCTACTTGTGTACAACGTAAGCACTTTTATTGATACGCGATTTGACCGTAATTAATGCTTGATTTGCATCAGATTTACTGGCATACGGTCCTATGAGTAGTTTTTTATTTCCCGTACTATTGGGACGAGAGATAACATACTTAAATCCACTATTTCTAATAACAGATAAAAAACGCTTACTAGGTGTTTGTTGAAATGACCCTACTTGTATAAAGTATCTACCTGAAGCTACACTCTTAGGTGCTTTTTTAACAACTTTTGGTTTTTTATACACGTGTCTTTTTATGACAGGTTTAGGTTTGACTACTGTTTCTTCTTTTGCAGGTTCCGTATCGACATTGGCTATCTTTTTAATTTCTTCAAGAGGGACTACCTTAGATACTTCTGCTGTTGTAGCTGTGTGTGCTTCATCTATCTTTTGGGTCGTTTCTTCTTTAACCGACTCTACATTATCTGAGTCATCTTTTTGATTTTTGTCTTTTGGCATTTGTATTTTCAACATATTATCTACAGGTGTTTTATGTCGTTGTGCAATAAATGAAGACAAAGGGTCATCTTCTCCGAGGGCTTCTTCTGTAGGTGCTTCTACTGCTTCTGCTTCTGTGTCATTTTGAATCATAAGTTTAGATGCTGAGATAGCACTATCATTGTCATCTAAATTAAGTTCAGCATTCTCAGGGGATACAAGTAAATTTTTACTAAATATAATTGCTAAAATTAGTATAATAATAAGTAAGGCAAAAATAGTTAAAGGGTTTTTTGTTTTATCCGTATTCTGTGGTTTTGTGTCGATAATAAGGTCATCAAGATCATGATCGTTCATGAGGGCATCTCTCCTGCGATAATTTTAGAATAATTATATCATATTAATATATATAAAGTGTCTATATTATGATATTTCTACTTTAAAATTTAGCGAATACCCAATCTTTTTTGATTGATTATCGTATAAAGTACAGGAAGGTAAAGCAAATTAAGTACTGTACCCCATGCCAAACCAAATGCCAAAGAAATTGCCATAGGCTGAAAAATAGCTGCTTGTCCTGTAGGGAAAAACACCAGCGAACTAAGTCCTATGAGGGTGGTAATAGAGGTTAATATAATAGGTCTAAAGCGTTTAGAGGCATATAAAAATATCTCATCCATAGTATTGGCTTTTTTAAGGTTCATTATCATGATGATACCATCATTGATAACCACACCAGTGAGTCCTAACATACCAATGATAGAAGGCATAGAAAGATTGACATCTAAAATAAAGTGACCTATGAGTACACCCAAAAATGAAAAAGGAATCACCGACATCATCATAAATGTTTCTCTAAAGGAGTTAAAGAGATATAGTAATGAAAGTAAAATCAGGAGTAGGGCTACAGCTGATGCTGTCATCATATCGTTTTTGAGTTCTTTTTTCTTTTCTTCTTCTCCTTTGAGGATGACTTTGATACCAGCATTTTTTACTTCTTGGAGTAAATCTTTTAGTGTAGCAAGGGTTTGGGTGGCTGTTATTTTTTTGCTGTCTACATTGGCATAGACATAAAAGTTTTTTTCTGCATCGTCTTTGATGATTTTCTCAAAAGATTTAATGGTTTCAAATAGTACAATTTCTTTGAGCATGACAAATTGATTGTCTTCTACTTTTATCTGTAGATTTTTGAACGAGTCTAGGGCATTTTTTTGTATAGAACGTATCTTTAGTTCAAGTAAAGAGCTACTATCAAACGCAAATCCTATACGTTTTTCCAGATAAAAATTAGAGAGTAGTACACCTAATTTCTGCTCATTAAATCCTAAAGATTCACCATAAGGATTGACACGAAGTTTTATCTCATCCATACCAAAGTTTATAGAATCATTGACAGAGACTATACCATCTAAATTTTGGAGTGATTCTTTTATCTTTTGTGTAAAGTGCATAATCTTTTCATTATCATCGCAGACAAGTCCTATCTTTAGGTCAGATTTAATAGGCCCTACTTTACGTTCTACTATGGCTAAATCACTGAGATTATAGGTGGCTTGATAGTTTTGTTCTTTGAGGTAGTGACGTAATTTTTTGGCAATAACTACTGATTTTTCTTCTCTTGTACGCCCTTCTTTATCATAATAAAAGCTTAGGGTTGGGGTAATATATTTGTCTATAAAATTTTGTGCTTTAAGCTTTTGAAATTCTATAGTAATTTCTCCTACATAAGGGTAGGTCTCGGAGTTTCCAGCTGCATCTCTTCTTTTACCTGCTACAGAGCTAATATGTGCAATAGAAAATCTATTTTTATGTGTAAATAAGTCTTTTTCGATGGCTTTGAGATAAGCTAATGTCTCTTTGGTGGTAGTATTGACATTGGCTTTGAGTGTAATCTTAATGGTACTTGCATCAAAACGAGGAAACATTTGAAATTGACTGGCTTTTAATCCCATGACAATAGCAAGAGGTACAAAAAGAATAAAAAGGACTAAAAATGTTTTTTTGTAAGACATAAAAAAATGAATAATCCAACTATAAAATCGGTTGACACGTTCCCACGAAGTCGTTTTTTGCTCTTTTTTTAGTAGGTGAGCTGCATGAATAGGCAAAAAGAGAAAAGACTCTATCAAAGAAGCCAAAACAAGCACAGCTACAGCAATAGGGATAAGCTTCATCACCTCGCCCATCGTCCCAGACATAAGTAGGGCAGGGATAAAAGCAAAGAGAGTAGTAAGAGAAGCGATACTCACAGGCTTAAACATCTCACTAGCCCCTATGATAGCAGCCTCTTTGGGTGCTTTACCTTCTTCGATGTGTTGTTGTATATTTTCGCTTACGACGATGGCATCATCCACGATAATACCTAGAGCAATCAGCACACCAATGAGGGAAATCATATTGATACTATATCCAGAGATATAAAGATAAGAAGCCCCCATAACAAAAGAGGTAGGTATGCCCAATGAGATGACAAAAGACATACGTTTATTGATAAGCAACGAGACCAAAAGAGAGATAAGAATAAGTCCTAACAAGATATTGGAAATAACAATATTAAGACGGTCTGATATTTTTTCTGATTTGTCATCATGGATAGTATAGTGTATGTTACTCTTTTTAAGATTGGCCTCTTTAACTAAAACTTTGATAGCATTTGCAATCTCTATAGCATTACCGATATTACTTTGTTTGATGGACAAATCTACAGCATGTTTTGTATCAATAGAATACATGGTAGCTGTATCTTCATAGCGTTTGTCTATCGTGGCTATATCTTTGAGGTATACTACCTTACCCAAAACTTTGATTTGGCTGTCTAGCAAAGAAGAGGCATCTTTGGCACCATTGTAAGTAGAGACAAAATAATGCCCTTGACTAGGGTCTTCTATGTGTCCGATAGGAAAGATATAGGAGAGTCCTGATAGTGCTGTGATGATACTACTTTCATCAAGTCCTAAGGCATGTATCTTGTCACTGTCTAAACGGATGTCATAGTATATATCAGAATCCCCAAAAATTTCTACCTCGGCAATATCTTTTAAACTATTTATCTTATCTTTAAGCCTATCTCCTGCGAGGATAAGTTGGGCATGTGAGGCTTGGTTTGAAGAGATAGCAATATGCATCAAATCACGTTTTATATCAATGACATTGACAGTAGGCACATCCATATCCGAAGGTAAATATTGTTTCGTAAGGGTAATGGTGTCTTTGACTTTATCTGCTATATTATATTTATTGACACGTTTTTCTAGCTCTAAGATGATATTAAATTTACCAGCAGAGATAATCGTGGACATCTTATCAATACCATCGATATTTTTGAGTCCAGATTCTATCTCTTTGACAGCCATTTTGTCTAGCATATTGATAGATGCCCCTGCATAGTGTCCATTGATAGAAATCATATCAAGTTCAAAAGAAGGAAATATCTCTTTGGGGGTTTTGGTATACAGTACAATGCCTGTAACAAATACCAAAACAAATAATAAATAGTTTAATCGACTATTATTGACAAAAAATCTTAGTATCTTTTCAAACATTGTTATCCATTGTATTCATTTTTCGTATCTTAGCATATCTATGATAATGGTTAAGGTAAAAAATCTTATTTTAAATATGCTAAAATAAGTAAAAAGAAGTAGAGACATGAGTAGAAAAAGGATAACTTATAGTCCTGTAAAATAGGTGCAACGATAAGCCGTGTTTTGTCGTGGGTAGTTATTTATCTAGGCGAATTGTTGCCAATACGCTCAAGCGAAGCAGTTGTGCCAATCCAATGGCTTAATAAGACTTAATACCATTACTTCTTGCTACGAACAGGGTTTACCTAGCTACCTATATTACTATAGGTACTGGTAGGCTCTTACCCTACCCTTTCACATTGACCAACTATGATATAGTTGGACTACTTTCTCTCTGTTGCACTTGCCCTCAGATTACTCTGGCCATCCGTTAGATGGAGTTCTGTCTTATATGTAGCACGGACTTTCCTCTCGTGCAAATATTTTACAATAAATGCACCAGCAACTACCTATTGCACCTAAGGAAAAGTATATCATAAAAAAGTAAATAATGAAAAATATTTGATAACGTCCATGGTAATTTGAATTTAAATTATTTGAAAGCTGATGTCCCACTAAAAAAATAGTATATATTATACGTTTTATGGTATTATATTGCTATTATTTTAGGATACTTTTATGAAACTCTTTTTCTCTTCACTTATTTTTACATTTTTATTTTTGAGTAGTATTCAAGCAGACTATCAACCTTTTGTCAAGAAACAACTACTTTTAATACATCAAATGGAGGAAGATAATATTACGCAAGAGGCACTCAAAGTCTTAGTAACGCAACAAGAAAATATATATAAAATGACCTTAGAAAAACTTTTACTCAATAAAAATATAATTTTGAATCAAGCTTTGCCTTATCAAGAAGAAATTTTTGTACTTCAAAAAGTATTAAATCACAATAAAAAAAGAGGCGATAAAGAGGCGATACTTCGTGATGAGATACAGTTAAAATCGTATCAAATATTACAAAAACAACGTCAAATGTCAAAAGAAACTTTACGTGCACTTGATTATTATGACTATAATAAATTTACTATAAAAATGACAGACTATTTTATCGAAAATCAAGAAGCAATACAAAAAATAGATACAGTAGATTATAAAATACATTTAAAGACTAAAGCCACAAATGATATTATGATTGAGATACAAAAAAATATTAGAGACTATTATGCGATACTTGAATTAAATATTGATGTAATAAGCTACTTTAGTAGATTTGAAAGACGTATGTATCGTCTCAATAAATATGCACACTATAATCTACTTCCTATAGCCCTTTATCTTGATTATACAAAGTTTGGTAAGATGCTCAATACTATTTTGTATCCTTATAACTTAAGTATTATGAAACTTATTTTGATATTTGTTATTTCATTGTTACTTTATCTGCTTAGAACACAAGTTTATAGAGTTATGAAAATATTGTTAGCAAAGATACTTTATATACAAAAGTATATTAATGAGATAATGGAAAGTAGTTATAATCATATTAATATTCTCTTTATTGCTATCAATATGGAAATGATTATTTATATTTATCATAATTTTTCTAGTATCAAAATAGTGAGTACATTTTTCAATATTGTGTATGCTTTATTGTTTACACTCATTCTTTATCGTATTATCAATACCATCGCTAGTATCCGACTTGAAGATATAAATATTGTTGAGAAGAAAATGAAAAATGAGATGGTGAATGTGGCTCTTAAAATTATTAATTTTTTAATATTAATTATGGGTATTTTATTGGTAATGCATTTTGCAGGAGCCAATTTAGCTACGGTACTCTCTGGTCTAGGTATTGGTGGTTTTGCTATTGCTTTTGCAGCTAGAGAGAGTCTTGCCAATTTTTTAGGTACAATTTCTATTTTAATGAGTGATATATTTTCGCAAGGAGATTGGATAGTGGTCAATAATAGTGAAGGTACGGTGGTAGAGATAGGGTTACGTGTAACTACGTTACGTACCTTTGATAATGCCCTTATTGCCATTCCTAATGGAACTATCGCTAGTAATGATGTCAAAAACTGGAGTAGAAGAACATTAGGACGAAGGATTAAACTCTCTTTAGGTGTTAAGTATGACTCAAAACCTGTAGACATACGAAATGCTATTACACAAATTCGCCAAATGCTTCAAGACCATAAAGGCATTGCAACAACAAAGACAAACTACACGTATCGAAAGTACAAACGTACTAAACTTGTCTCCGAAGAAGATTCTATAGGGGTTAAAAGAACGTTACTTGTGTATCTCGATGAACTCTCTGATTCTAGTATCAATATATTGGTCTATTGTTTTACCAAAACAACAGATTGGAATCAATGGCTAGAGACCAAAGAAGATGTAATTTATAAAATAATGGATATTTTAGAAAATAATAATTTAGAGTTTGCGTATCCATCACTCTCTATTTATCAAGAGAATGATAGCAATGCTAAATCTTTATAATTTTTTTAGAAATAACCTCTTTTTATACGGAAGTGTTACAATGTTATACGCTTCTGGTAAAGATAGAGAAGGGAGACAGTTCCAGTGGATAGGCATCTTTTGTCTAAGTGCATGAGAGATTTCTAAGAGTCGTTTTTCTGCTTCTTCAATGAGGATATTCTCTACTTCTATAAAGACTTGTAAGCGTTTTTCATCTTTGCCTTGGTAGATGTGATAGTCTAAAATATTGAGAGAGCTAAAGAGATGTTTCAGCAAATAATAAAAGCGTTTGGCTTCTTCGCCTTTGTATTCTATGACTAAATAATTTGTACGGTTATTGGTGAGTAGTGGCAAAGCTATAGTATAGTCTTTAGCAAGATGTTGAGTTAAGAGTAGGGCTGTGAAAGGTTCTTTTATGCATTCAAATTTGGCATAAAAAGTACGATTGTTGAAAGGGATTTTTTCAACAATCGTGGAGCGTTTAATATAATAATACTTATAGCTGAAAACTAAATCAAAAATTTTAATGACAAAGCCTAATAAATCGCTTTGTCATAAATAATAAAATCTTGTGCTAAAACTCTCATATCTTCTTTAATCGTGGCATGAAGTTCGCTATTATTCACATCATCTAAAACATCAGCAATTTTATTGGCAATGATTTCAAACTCTGCTTCTTTCATACCACGCGAAGTAAGAGCAGGAGAACCAATACGCACACCAGAAGTGACAAATGGGCTTCTAGTCTCCCCAGGGACGGTATTTTTATTGACAGTAATTCCTGAATCACCTAAGGCTTTATCAGCATCTTTACCTGAAAAATCTTTATCTAAGAATGATACCAAAACCAAATGATTGTCCGTACCACCACTCACCACATCATAGCCACGAGCCACAAGGACTTCTGCGAGTTTAGAGGCATTGGCTTTGACTTGTTTTGCATGGGTTTTCCACGCATCTGATAGATTGTATTTAAATCCTACAGCCTTCGCAGCAATAACATGAACAAGAGGTCCACCTTGAAGCCCAGGGAAGATAGCAGAGTTTATTTTTTTGGCAATGGCTTCATCATTGGTTAGTATCATACCACCACGAGGACCTGCTAGGGTTTTGTGTGTGGTAGTGGTAACAACATGGGCATGAGGGAAGGGGCTTGGGTGTTCACCTGCACAAACAAGTCCTGCGATGTGGGCAATATCTGCAAACAAAATTGCACCGACTTCATCGGCTATTTCTCTAAACTTCTTAAAGTCAATCTCTCTAGCATAAGCAGAAGCACCACAGACAATAATTTTAGGATTGACTGTTTTTGCAATACGAAGCACTTCATCATAATTGATACGCCCATCAAGCTCAACACCATAAGTAAATGAAGAGTAATTTTTACCTGAAAAGCTAGGCTTAGAACCATGAGTAAGGTGTCCACCATGGCTCAAATCCATACCCAATATTTTCTCTCCAGCTTTTAGCAGTGCCGCATAGACAGCACCATTGGCTTGGCTACCTGAATGGGGTTGGACATTGGCATAGCTACACTCAAAAAGCTCACAGGCCCTATCAATAGCCAGTTGTTCTACCACATCAGCATATTCACAGCCACCATAATAGCGTTTATAAGGATAACCCTCAGCATATTTGTTGGTAAATACCGAACCCATTGCTTCCATGACAGCAGGAATGGTAAAGTTTTCAGAGGCAATCATCTCTAGGTGATTGGTTTGTCTCTCTTTTTCATTTTCAATCGCTTGAAAAATCTCTGGGTCAAAGGTTTCAATTTCGTATGACATAGGCTTCCTTATAGAAGAAAATAATTTGTGTGTATTTATAGCAAATTTTATCTAAGATTGT
>JAMOTK010000004.1 GCA_027062365.1 Sulfurovum sp. | reverse complement strand
ACATCTGAAAAATTTAAAAATGTCTCTCTTTCTTTGGTTTTTGTTAGCGTACTCAATCCATCTAGCTTTTTGTTTTTTGCCAATACTTGTATCTCTGACCAATCTCCCGTGACTTGCACAAAGTTCGCATCTGTAAGTTCATTAATTTTAGTCAAAATATCATGGTCGTATCCTGTGATACTTCCATCGCTATTTTGTATGACATAAGGCGACCAACTGTCTCCACTTCCCAAGACTATTTTAGGGTGATTTTTTATGAATTCTTTTTCATTACTAGTGAGTGTATAGACTTTTGGTTGCACAATTTGTTCTTTTTGATTTGCTTGAAAAGCCAGAGTGTATAAAATAGAGAGAAGAAATAAAATTTTTAAAATATGAGTTAGCATTTGAATATTATACATAAAAGTATTAAAGCTTTAAGTAAAGCGTTAATATGAACTATGATAAAATAAATTTAATTTATCGGATAAAGGAAAACACATGGGTGAAATGGAAAAACGATTACAGATGTATTTGAAAGCGATGATGAAAAATGGGGGGTCTGACCTTCATATCAAAGCAACAGGAATACCTAGAGTACGTGTGCATGGTGTTTTAAAGTCTTTGGGAAAAGATACGATGACTTCTACAATGATGGAAAATTTGGCAAAAGAAATTTTGACTCCAGACCAGTATGACAAACTTGTAGAAGATAAACAACTGGATTTTTCTTATGTAATTGGAACAGAAGGGCGTTTTAGAGCAAACTTCTTTTATCAAATGAATGGACTTTCTTCTGTTATGAGGATTATTCCTGTGGATATTTTACCATTAGAAGCACTCAAACTCCCTCCTGTGGTGGATGAATTTGTAGATGTATCACGGGGTATGGTATTGGTTACAGGTGTGACGGGTTCTGGTAAATCTACGACCCTTGCAGCGATTGTAGACAAGATTAACCGTGTTCATGCGAAACATATTATTACCGTAGAAGACCCCGTGGAGTTTGTACATCCTGATAAAAAATGTCTTATTAATCAAAGAGGTGTCGGAGAAGATGCCGTCTCTTTTGCTGCTGCTTTGAAAGGGGCATTGAGAGAAGACCCTGATATTATTTTGGTGGGGGAAATGAGAGATGTTGAGACGATTGAGATAGGGCTTCATGCTGCTAGTACGGGTCACCTTGTATTCTCTACGCTTCATACTACCGATGCCAAAGAGACGATTGATAGAATTATTGGTACATTCCCACCCGAAGAACAGCCTCGTATCCGTTTGGCTTTGGCTTCTGTTATAGAGGGGATTTTGTGTCAAAGACTAATTCCTACAATTGACGGTGGGCGTGTGGCAGGGCTTGAGATTTTGAAAAAGACAGCCAGAATAGAGCAACTCATCGCAGAAGATAGAGACAATGAAATCCCAGATGCCTTGGCAGAGGGTAAAGAGGTATATGGGACGCAAACCTTTGACCAATCGTTGATAGACCATTTTAATGCAAAGAAAATTACAAAAGAGATGGCACTAGAGTATGCCACCAATCCTTCGGATATGTTGTTGAAAATGGCAGGAGTTGGAAAAGGTGCAGTGGAACAAGATGTAGACCCTGATGCACCAGTAGATGTCTTTGGTTTCAAAGATGACGAAGAAGAGGAATAGTAATATCAATAAGATTAATAATTTTTAGATATAATTCGCGAATATTATTAAAACTAAAGGACTAAATATGTTAGAAGGTATCGTTAGAGAGAGTATCGGAAAGCGTGACGCAAAATTGCTTAAAAGAGATGGTTATCTAATCGCAAACATT
>JAMOTK010000003.1 GCA_027062365.1 Sulfurovum sp. | reverse complement strand
CGACTTTGCTCTCTTCTCAGCATTTCAAGAGTCTCAAAGAGCGTTTTGAAGGGCATAATATCTCTATCGCCAAGCTAGATAGATTTTCTAGTACCAAAGAAAAAAACGCCACATTACGAGGGCTAAACGACGGCACAATAGATGTCGTCGTCGGCACTCACGCACTTCTCAAAGCCAAATTTAGCAACCTAGCCCTCGTCATCATAGACGAAGAACACAAGTTTGGAGTCAAGCAAAAAGAGACACTCAAAGAAATCGCCATAGATGTACATTTGCTCTCCATGTCAGCCACGCCAATCCCACGAAGTCTCAACCTTGCGATGTCTGATGTCAAAAGCTTTTCCGAAATCCTAACCCCTCCAACCGAGCGTCAAGGAGTGCGAACTTTTGTCAAATCGTATGACGACAAAGTCATCAAAGAAGCCATCTTACGAGAGATGAGACGAGGAGGACAGACCTTTTATGTCTTCAACTCCATCGCAGGAATAGAAGCGAAAAAAAAGGTACTTTTACGACTCTTGCCCAAGATACGCATCGCAGTATTACATTCCAAAATCTCAGCCAAAGAGACAGAAGACGAGATGATGCTATTTGAAAACGGAGAATACGATGTGATGCTCTCCACCTCCATCGTAGAATCAGGAATACACATGCCCCACGCCAATACGATGATAGTCGATGGCTCAGAAAACTTCGGTATCGCCGACTTACACCAGCTCAGAGGACGCGTAGGAAGAGGAGGGAAAGAGGGGTATTGTTACTTCATGGTAGCAGACAAAGAACGCCTCACTGAGAATGCCAAACGCCGACTCATCGCCCTAGAAAGCCATTCAGATTTAGGCTCTGGAGCAGTCTTAGCCTTTCACGATTTGGAGATAAGAGGAGGAGGAAACATCATCGGAGAAGCCCAATCAGGACACATCAAACACATTGGATATTCCTTATATTTACGAATGCTAGAAGACGCAATCAAAGAACTCTCAGGACAAGACAAAGAAGTCACCCAAAACATAGATATGAAGCTCTCCATAGACGCATATTTGAACGAAGAACTCATACAAGAAGACCGATTAAGACTAGAACTCTACCGAAGATTATCACTCTGCGAAAGCACAGGCGAAGTCTATGAAATAGAAAACGAAATAGCCGATAGGTTCGGCAAATTAGACACAATCACAAGAGCCTTTATAGATGTGATAGTGATGAAAGTATTGGCAAGAGAAAAGGGAATTTCTAAGGTATCATCTTATGGTGAGAATGTGTTTATGGAGTATAGAGAAGAGGGGAAAGAGAGAGTGGTTTTGAAGGCTGAGAGTAAGGACGATGATGATATTGTGAGGGTTGCTATGGGGTGGTTGAGGGGGTGAATTTGGTTTATGGTATAATTTATTTAAAAAGGGGCTATTCAAATGCAAGTAGCAGTTAATTTTGAAAATGACACAATCGCACAAAAAGTTTTATGGATTTTAGAACATTTTAAAAATGATGGTGTAGAAGTTGTAAGATTAGATAATACTGATGATGAGATTATCAATAATTTTAAGAGTGGATTAAAAGAAATAAACCTTATAAATCAAGGTAAATTAACTTCAAGACCAGTTCAAGACTTTTTGAATGAATTATAAAATAGAGACTATTCCAAGGTTTGAAAAAGATGTTAAAATACTCAAAAAGAAGTTTCCTAAAATCAAAAAAGATTTACAAAAGTTTATAGATGAATTGGTATTAAATCCCGAATTAGGGACAAATTTAGGTGACAATATTTTTAAAGTAAGGATTGCAAACTCATCCATTCCAACGGGTAAAAGTGGAGGATTTAGAGTGATTACTTATTATAAAAAAGATGATATTTTATATTTGGTGACTATCTATTCTAAAACGGAACAAGATACTGTTTTGACGGAGAGATTGAGGAAGATAGTTAGAGACGAGGTGGAATAAAGTATCCGTATCTTCTATATTATTTATAATCTTAATATGATTTGAATAAATAGGTATTGATGTTATTTTAATTTGATATAATAAATTATATAATGTTAAAAAAGGTAAAATTATGAATGAAACTATTTTTATAATCATCGGGCTATTTATAGCACTTGCTACTCTTATTGTTACAATTATGCAATATAACAAAAGAACTAAAACTGCTAAAAAAGTAACTACAGTAACATCATCAGGTGAAGGTGATGCCATTAATGGTAATAAAGTTGGTCGTGATAATTATGGGGGAGATAATATTGGTGGTGACAAATATGGTGGCGATAATATTCAAGGTAAAAAAGAAGTTCATAACCACTACAGTAAGAAAAAATAATGTCATATAAATATAATGGGGATAATGTACATGGTGATAAATTTGATGGAGACAAGGTACTAGGTGACCAAAATATATATCAAATAAATCATATTGATTTAGATATTGGTATATTAACGAATATTCTTGAAACTAATCCTGCACTTATTAAAGAATCTTTATCAAAGCTAAACAGATTAGCAAATACATCTATCTCAGATGAAAGTACTATTCCAATAAGTGATAAAAACCTTCAAAATGGATTAGAAGACTTTTATGAAAATTTTATAAAAAGAATAGAGCAGAAACTAGCTATATTACATACATTTTTTTTAGAAGAGGACTATATAGATGATCTTGAAGAAGCATCAGATTCTATTAAATTCATACCTTTCTACACAACTTAAATCAGGAATAAAACAGTAAAATACTGAAAAAGACTATGCATGAATAAAAGACTAAAAAAAGATATGAGAAATTAGTAAGAGGTGAGATGAATACTAAACATA
>JAMOTK010000002.1 GCA_027062365.1 Sulfurovum sp. | reverse complement strand
GATTTGTACTCTGCACTATATACTTTTCTTTTCTTGCTCATCTTATACCCCTTATATTATGTTCTTATTTTACACTTTTATAATTAAATTATTTTTTTGTTGGTTCTTTTTATGGGGTACATTATAGCCTGAGGAGTTTGGGATAGAATTATCAGAGACTTTTCAGATACACCCAGAGCAGAGTACAACAGCGTTGGTGGTACATCATCGGAATGCTACTTATTATTCAGTTTAGGGTATAATATTTGAAATTTTAAAGGAATATAATGAAAAGTATATTAAGAGTTAGTTTTATAGCAGTGTTTTTTATCTCATTTAGTTTTGCAACAGTTGATAAGAGTTGTATTGTAAAAGGTAATATTTCATATAATGGGAATAAGAAGATTTATTTTACATCCATACATCTTGATTATCCACATGTTAAAATTAATAGAGCAGGAGAGCGTTGTTTCAAAACTGAAGAAGAAGCAAAAAGAGCTGGGTGGAGAAAAGCTCCTACAAGTTCTTATCACAAAAAATAAATATTATATATTTGTAGTTATTAATAAGAGAAAAAGATGCTAAAATTATGTTTGAAGAGAGGGGTTAAACCCTCTTAGAATGTTTAATTTATAAAGCATACTTTATTCTAAGAAAGTAGCTTTTTCACCACTGTGTTGATTCGTCCACCATCGGCACGGCTTCCTATTACTTTTTTGGCTTCAGCCATAACTTTACCCATGTCTTTCATACTTTTAGCATCAAGCAAAGTAATAATCTCTTTGAGTGTTGATTCTAGTTCTGTGTCATCCATAGGTTCGGGTAAATAGACTTTGACAATGGCTATTTCTAGGTCTTCTTTTTCTACTAAGTCTTCTCTATTTGCATCGGCAAATTGTACTTTGGCATCTTCTCTTTGTTTGAGGTATTTGACTAAGATAGCTTCCATATCGGTATCGGTCACTTCTCTTCGTTCATCTACTTCTATCTGTTTGACTGCTGCTTGTATATTTCTAAGTGTGTTTCTTTTTACTGTGTCTTTTGCTCTCATTGCGTCTTTTATATCAGATTTGATTTGCATATTTAAATTCATTGATGGACTCCATACTATTTTTATATGATTATACTATAATCCTCGTATGATTATAACTATAAACGATAAACAATTTGACACAAAAAAGATTACACGGCTCTACCCTGCTGCTGTGGTAAAAACAGGGCATGAAGATGAAACGACACAAGTAAGCCTAGAATGGATAGAAGTAGAAGCCAAAGGCAAGGTGGAGGTAGTAGGGTATGGCATCTTTATCAATCTATCAGAGGAAGAGAAGTATTCTTTTATGTTTGATACACGTGAGGAGATGGATGAAGCCATCGGACGTATTGCAAAACAGTTAAAAAAATAGATTTTTTCGTTGATTTTAAGTTAGATTATTCTATGATGTCATATATAAATTCTTGGAGCATATATGACAATATTTCAACTTTTACTTCTACTCGTCACAGGAGGGATATTTTATCTCTTTTTCAAACAACTTTTTTCAGAGAATTACCCTAAAAGAGGTACAGATTTTGAAGCGAAAACAGAAGATGAACAAATCGGTGGTATAAGCCGTCCTGATAAAATATTTTCTACCCCTGCTGTGAGAGCTACACGGATGGAACAACTTTTCACTATGGCAGATGAAGCGATAGAAAAAGAAGATTTTGATGAAGCACATAAGGCATTTGGTGCAGCATTGATTGTAGAAGAACATAATGTAGATGCTTTACAAAAGATGGCTTATGTGTGTATTACACTAGATAAACTAGAAGAAGCCAAAGCCTGTTATGATACATTAATAACGATTGATAGTAATGATGACATGGCTCATGCCCTTCTTGCAAACCTTTTACATAAAATGGGAGAAGATCAGAGTGCTATCAAAGAGCATGAACTCTCGATTAGCCTTGATGCTGACTATGCTCCTCACTACTTTAACTATGCCAATACTTTGCATGATTTAAATCGTCCTGAAGAAGCCTTAGTGCAGTATCAAAAAGCGTATAGTCTTGATGATACGCTAAGTGTGGCCAAAGAGATGATAGATATGTTGAGCAAAGAAAATGGGTAGTGCCTGTTTTATTACACAAAAAGCCACCCGTGAGATACTCTTAGGGGTTACCAATATGTGTGCAGAGTGCTATAGTGAGATTAAGATAGGTGATATTATCCATTATGATAGGATAGAGTATCGTTATCTTTGTAAAATATGTGAAGAGAATATTCGTATAGAGATGAATGAAAATAGTGAAAATGTAGAAGAGGAAGGTGCTATGTTATTTTAGCACCTTTGTGGTATTTAGTTGTTATTTCTCAAAGAAGTCATCTTCTGTCTCAGTTTTAGATTTTGATGCAGTTGTCGCTTTTTTAGCTCTTGGTTTACTTGCTACTTTAGTACCTATCTCTTCCTCTTGATAGGTAGACATTGTACCAATCATTCTACCACCTTCTTCGGTTTTGATATTTTTTACAGTGATTTTACCTTCTACAAAACCTTTTGTACCAATCTCTAAAATTTCTGAAGCGATAACTGTTCCTTCTATTTTTCCATGGACTGTAATCTTTTTACTTTTGATACACACCGCATCAACACGACTATTTTCTAAGACTTCAATACTTTCAAACCCTACAATATTACCAGTGATGAGACCATCAAGGATAAGGTGGTTGGCTTCAATAGATTTACATACTGTACCTGTTTGCATTACTTCTAGGTTTTCACATTTGATAGTCCCTTTAAGCTCACCATTTATAATGACATTTTTGGCTTGTACATTACCCTCTACCACACCACTTTTGCCAATGACAAGGGTATTGCTTACTGTGATGTTTCCTACGACATTCCCATCGATATGTATGGTATCACTACCATCTAAGTTTCCTGTTACTTTCATACATGAAGTAATGATAGTTGCAGAAGAAATCTTAGTTTCTGTAATCGTTCTACTCTTAGTCTCTTTTTTATCTCCAAATAGTGCCATGTTATTTCCTTAAATTTATTTTGTAGAAAGACTGATTAGTTTTTCTGTTTGTTTTAAAATGCTTTTCCAGTTTACAGAAGCTATTCTATCGCTTATATGGTTAATGTTGTCTAAATCCATAAACATAAACTTCTTTGGGTCTAGTAATTTTCTAAAATAACGTACTTCATAATGCAGATGAGGTCCTGTACTTCTTCCTGTGCTTCCTACATAGCCAATCTTTTGACCTTTGCTTACATAATCTCCACTTTTGACAGCGTAGCGACTTAGATGTCCATAGGCAGTTTTAAATCCATAAGAGTGTGAGATGAGGATAAAATTACCATAGTGACCTTTTTTCTGTGCATACACAACAGCCCCACTAGCAGGGGCATAGATAGGCGTACCATATTTTGCAGGTAAGTCAAGCCCCGAATGAAAAGTTTTTCTTTTGGTTACAGGGTGTATTCTATAGCCAAAGTTACTAGAAATACGTTTATAATTAAGTGGTTTTCCATTGGGTATATTGTTGAGTAAAAGAATCTTTTGGATAGCTGTAATCTTCTCTTTTTTGACTTTATTCTTAATATTTTTAACAAGGCTTTTTTCTTTTTCTTTTTCATTGACCTTTGCCTCTTGTATACGTTCAGCAAAACTAGCATTCATATCAGGCTCTATCCCAATCATATCTTCAACTTGACGTAGATATTTATTGACTGACTCTAGTTTATCGGTATTTTCTCCGATATGCTCTAGGAGTTGCTCTTGGTCTAGGTTAAGATTTTTATTCTCTTCTTCCAGTTTTTTACCCATTTGTGTAAGTTTTATTGTCATACTTTTGAGGGATTTTATTTTTTCTTTAAAGATAATAGTTTCTGCTTTTGAAGTAGTGACTTCATCACTGAGAAATTTGATATAAAAAAATGTACCTAATCCAATCAATAAAAATATTAATATGATAATAAAAATAATCTTTTTGATAATTTCATGGATAGAATATTGCTTTGACCCATGAATATCACTAATGGTAATAAGCAAACGGTTTTTCATTGGCTGTCCTTAATATATTTAACTGCATTGATATAGCTTAAATGATTGAGTTTTGTATCTTGATAGGCTATGTCAAATGCTGTACCATGGTCAACTGATGTTCTTAAAATGGGAAGATTTAAAGAAATATTGATACCCTCATCAAAGTAAAGCGCTTTTAGAGGTGTCAATCCTTGATCATGATACATTGCTATGTAGTATCTATAGTTTTTGCGTACATTTGGGGTAAAGGCTACATCAGGTACCAAAGGCATAGAAAAGATTTCTTTGTCTAATACTTGATGGGCTGTATCTATAGCACGTTGAATGATTTTTTCTTCATCCCCTAATACCCCATCATCTCCAGCATGAGGGTTTAACCCTAATACAGCTACTCTTGAAGATGGTTTGATATGCTTATAAAAGCTAAGTAAAAATTCTGTCAATTCATTTTCTTTGATAGCACTAGCTACTTTAGAAAGAGGGATATGCTCGGTAAAGAGTGCTACATACATCTTGTCACATCCGAGCATCATAATAGCCTTCGCATCAAAAAAATCACGCAAGGCATCGGTATGCCCTTTGTAATGAATACCTGCTAGTTCCCATGCTTTTTTATGGATAGGTAAGGTACATATTGCATCTACTTTTTTCTCTCGTGCCAATGTAACTGCTTTTTCAAAAGAAGCATAAGAGTATGCACCACTTTGTTTAGCAACACTCCCTGCGTGTATCTCAAAGTAAGGGGCGATATTTTCTACGGTTTCAAAATCATGAGGGATAGAGATATTTAGCTTTTGTACAGCTTGACTTAACATGGCTTTATCAATACAATAGATGGGCGTTATCCACTTAGAAATATTTTGATGATTTTCTAGTGCAAGTTGAATACCAATACCATTTAAATCACCGATAGAAATAGCTACGACTTTTTTCATATTATCGAATCATTTTATGTTTTATATCATGTATGGCTTGTTCCAAACCCACATAGATAGAACGTGCGATGATACTTTGACCGATATTAAGCTCTTCAATCGTTTCTATCTCTACAATATCACTGATGTTTTGCATATTGAGTCCATGTCCTGCTGCGATACGTAATCCAGACTCCATCGCTTCACAGCTAAGTAAGCGTAGGGTATAGAGCTCATCTTCTAACATCTGTTTGAGTACTTTACGAGGGAGGTCTAAGCTCTCTAGCCTATGGTGTGTTTTATTGAGGTTACTATAGAGCATGGCATAAATATTGGCATATTTACCTGTATGAAACTCTACCCACTCTACACCCAAATCTAAAGAAGCTTTCACTGCACCTAAGGTAGGGTCGATAAACAAAGAAACGTCTATTTCTGCTTCTTGTAGTCTCTTGATAGCATCTTTGAGCCTAGAGGTTTCTCCTTCTACAGCTAATCCACCCTCTGTGGTCACTTCTTCACGTTTTTCAGGGACGAGGGTAACACGATGGGGTTTGAGTTGACAGGCAATAGTTATCATCTCTTGTGAGATGGCACATTCAAGATTCACAGGTAAGTTAGAGAGTGATATGATGTTTTGTGCATCACTATCTTGTATATGTCGTCTATCTTCACGCAAATGTATCGTGATTTGGTCAGCTCCTGCACGTTTACAGATACCCAAGGCATCTAGTGGGTCTGGGTCGGCTACTTTTCTAGCTTCTCTTAGTACAACAATATGGTCTATATTTACACCTAATAGCATTTTAGATTTCCTTAGATATTGAGATTATGAGATGTCTTTGCTATCTTCTGTATCAGATTTAGAAGATTTCTTTTTGGGCAATTGTTCGGCTATGAGTGTTTTGGTTTTCTTTAAAGAAAGATTATAAAACCAAACGATAGCCAAAACAAGTACAGCACCTATCAAAAAATGATAGATAACAATCCCTGCACCTATACCATAGCCAAAATTGAGTAAATGTTGCTTTTCTATCTTCTCTTCTAAATTCATCTTAGATTCATCTTTTTTGAAGATTTTAACAGCATTACTCAAAAACCCACCAGCTGTGCCTATAAGACTTGCACCTTTGTCTTTGATGCCTTGCAATGTAAAATTATTTTTTTCTATTTGATTCATATTGTAAGTATAGCCAAATAATATTAGTGTGAGTCTTAACCAAAAATACGCTAAAATCATAAGCATATTATTAAAAGGCTTATAGCATGGCAAAAAGAAAGATTAAAAAAGCAGTATTGGCGTATTCTGGTGGGCTTGATACAAGTATTATTTTAAAATGGTTACAAGATGAATATGAGTGTGAAGTGGTCACGTTTACAGCTGATTTGGGGCAAGGCGAAGAGGTAGAACCTGCAAGAAAAAAAGCCTTGGCGATGGGAATTAAAGAAGAAAATATCTTTATCTTAGACTTGCGTGAAGAATTTGTCAAAGACTATGTATTTCCTATGTTTAGAGCCAATGCCATATATGAGGGTGAATATCTACTAGGTACATCTATCGCACGTCCTCTTATCTCCAAAAAGCAGATAGAGATAGCCCACCAAACAGGTGCAGATGCTGTGAGCCATGGAGCAACAGGCAAAGGTAATGACCAAGTACGTTTTGAATTAGGATACTTAGCCCTTGACCCAGATATTGCCGTGATTGCTCCATGGAGAGAGTGGGATTTGAACTCACGTACCAAGCTTTTGGAATATGCCAAAGAACATGGGATAGACATCGATGGCAAAGGACAAGCCAAACCCTACTCAATGGATGCAAATTTACTCCATATCTCTTATGAGGGTGAACATTTAGAAAATCCTTATGCCGAACCAGAAGACGATATGTGGCTTTGGTCGGTCAGTCCAGAAAAAGCACCTGATGAAGCTGAATATATCACCCTTTCTTATATCAATGGTGACCCCGTAGCAATCAACCGTGAAGAGATGAGTCCTGCTACCATGCTTACAAAACTCAATGAATATGGTAATCGTCATGGGATAGGACGTATTGACATCGTAGAAAACCGTATGGTAGGAATGAAAGCACGAGGATGTTATGAGACCCCAGGGGGAACTATCATGCTCAAAGCTCACCGTGCTATTGAGTCTATCACGCTTGATAGAGAAGAAGCACACATGAAAGATGAGCTTATGCCAAAATATGCCAAACTCATCTACAATGGCTTATGGTGGTCACCAGAACGTCGTATGCTTCAATCTGCCATTGATACCACACAAGAGCAAGTCCAAGGTGATGTCAAACTTAAGCTTTATAAAGGAAGTATCACCGTAGTAGGTCGTCGTTCAGATAGAACACTGTACTCCGAAGAACATTCTACTTTTGAAGCCGATGATGTCTACAACCAACAAGACGCAGAAGGATTCATCCGTCTCAATGCCTTACGTTTTATGATAGAAGGCAAAAAGCAACCCACACGTATCGCATCTATCTTAGGTGAAGATAACAACTATGAAGAAAAAGAAGTATGTCGCATAGAAACAGGTTCATTTACCATTTGCCAACGTATCAAAAGCTTTTTCGGTTTTGGTAAAAAAGAAGAAGATGAAACAAGCAACAAAGAGTATATTAAGAAGCAATAATATAGTTATGTTTTTGATTTAGAATCTCAATCTAATGTTTATAATGCTGTATTAATTTGACTGTAGGGGTAGAGCCGTGTCTCTACCCTTGGCATGGTGATGAATATGGGTATATTGTATCAGTTATTTTTGCGAATGAAATAGTTTTTTGGCATATCAAGGGCAGACACATGGGTCTGCCCCTACGGATTATTTTTACCCAATCTCATACAACTTCACCAAACTCTTCACCTCTGCCTTGCGTCCTAACCATTCTTCATAGAGTGTACTCATCTCTTTGCTTCCTCCATTGGCTAGGATAAAGGCTTTGTAGCCCTTGGCTTTTTCGCTGTTAAATCCATCTTTTTCATCTAAACACTCAAAAAAGGCATCAGCACTCAATACCTCTGCCCACTTATAAGAGTAATATCCTGCTGAATACCCTCCTGCGAAGATATGAGCAAACCCATGTTGGAATTTGTTGTAGCTAGGGGTTTTAAGTAGAGAAGTCTTGGCTCGAATGCTGTCAATACGATTTTGGACTTCTTCGCCTTGGTAGAGCTTTTGGTGTAAGGTAAAGTCAAAGAGTGAAAACTCCACTTGACGCAAGATGCCCAATCCTGCTTGGTAGTTTTTGGTTTCTTTAATTTTTTGCATTAATACTTTTGATATAGGCTCTTGGCTTTTATAATGAAATCCAAAGCGTTTGAGTATGGCTTCTTCATAGGCAAAATTTTCCAAAAACTGTGAAGGAAATTCCACCACATCCCATGCTACGCCATTAATCCCCGATACCGACCGTTCTTCACACTTGCCAAAAAGATGATGAATGGCATGACCCATTTCGTGAAAGAGCGTGACCACATCATCGTGTCTTAGAAGCGAGGGAGTGTTGTCTGTAGTCGGAGAAAAGTTACAGACGATAAAGGCAGAAGCCAAATGCTTTTTGCCTTGTGTATCTGTATAATGCGTTTCCCAATCGTTCATCCATGCCCCACCTCGTTTTTCTTTTCGTGCTTCAAGGTCAAAATAGATACGACCACTTAGCCTATTGTCTTCAAAAATATCAAAAGCCTTAACGCATTCATGCCATGTAGGCACGACAGCTTCTTTGAAAGTAACCTCAAAGAGTTCAGAGACAATATCAAGCAGACTATATAGGACTTTAGACTGTTCAAAATACGGCTTGGTCATGGCATCATCAAAATCAAATTTTTCTTTTTTGAGCTTTTCCGAATAATAGCCCATATCATATCCAGCAAAATCTTCTATACCATCAAGCTTGAGGGCAAAATCTTGTAACTCTTTGAGTTCTTCTTTGGCTTGAGCTAAAGAGGCATCGGCTAAGTCATTCAAAAAGCCAATGACATCTTCTTCTGTACTAGCATCTCTTGTTTCCAAAGCATACTCTGCATAAGAAGAAAAGCCCAAAAGTTGTGATTTTTCATATTTGAGTGCCAATATCTCATCAATCACTTCAGCATTTTGAGAAGCTCTTGTGCTGTAGGCTTTAGAAATAGTCTTACGGTGTTCACGGTTTGTACCATAAGTCATATAGGCTAAATAGCTAGGGATTTGAAGTGTAAATTTATAGACGATTTCCCCGTCTATCTCTTCTTTGGACGCGTCTATATCGCTTTGGGGTAAGCCCTCTACATCGCTATAGTTTGTGATGATGAGTTCAAAATCATTGGTGGCATCAAGCAAGTTTTGAGAAAAGTGATTAGAGAGTTCAGAGAGTCTTAGGCTAATGGCTTCCATGCGTTCTTTATCTTCTTTATTGAGATTAACACCAGAGAGTACAAAATCTCTAATCTCATGAGCCACTACGGTTTTGGCTTCATCTGTAGAAGCTTCTATTTTCTCTATCTTTCTAAAGAGTGCTTCATTTTGTGCCATTTCTGAGCCAAATTTGGACAAAAGAGGCAAAGATGCTTCATAGGCTTTTTGCGTATCATCGGAGTTCATCACGCTATTGAGATGAGATAAAGGCGTAAAAAATAGCCCTAATGCTTCGTCTAAATCTTGCAAGGGCTTTAGCACTTCATCATAAGAAGAGACAGCACTTTCTGTAATCTCCTTGATAACAGAGCGTTGGCTATCGAGTAAGCTCTCTAGCATTTGGGGGAAGTTGTCTAAATTGTCTAGTGTAAAGTTTTGAAACATAGTAAATTATCCATTTTTATTTTTTATTAGTATAGCGAAAATTATAACTATTTTCTCATCCATCACATCTGATTGAAATAAATAAAATATAGATGTAGTCTCTAGGCTTTTTTAAGCAAAATAATGTTACTATTTTACCCACAATACCCACAATACCCACAATACCCACAATACCCACAATACCCACAATACCCACAATACCCACAAAAGGCATAGGCATGAAACATACGCTTCACAAACTCTTAATCCTACTCTTTCTCTTTAGCTTCACGATGCAAAGTGCTTCGGCGAATACACTTGATGATAAAAAGCTCCATGCTGTACTTGGTGTTATTAGTAATTTTATATTATCTGATACAACAGCACCTAAATCTCCGACCCTGACTACACCTGCTTCTGCTGTAGCTACGAATGGTACTATGGAACTTGAAGTCAATGGTGAAGTGGGGGCTAAGGTTTATGCCAATGGCGTACAAGTTGGGACTATAGGTAATAATGGTAAATCTACCATCGAACTATCTTTCGTTAATGGGGTAAATAATATAAGCCTCACTCTTAAAGATAATAGTGCTAACGAAAGTGAAGCATTGACTTTCTCTGTATCTTATGATGCTCCTCCTGTTATTACCATAAATGGTGACTTACATCTGATGCTCACTAAAGGTGATGCATACATAGAAGCAGGTGCTACGGCGGAAGATGCAAATGATGGTACTGTAAGTGTAAATATAAGTGGTACTGTAGATACAGATACAGTTGGTGATTATAATATTACTTATAATGCAATTGATAATAATGGAAATAGGGCAATTAGAATACGAGAAGTAGCTGTTCTACCTGCTTCAGCTATAGTTCAAACATTCCCAATGGATATAGTAAATGTTGAAGGTCATGGCGAGACTACTGATCCAGATAAATTAATAGGAATAGTACGAAACCAATTTTGGATTCAAGCTTTTCAACGCTTAACCGAAGAAGAGTTACGTCAGATAGTAGCAGAGTATAATGGTTTAACTATTCTAGGGTATAGTGATACGCATGGATTATTGATACAAATATCAGAAAATAATATAGAAGCATTAAGTGCATTGCAGGCAATAAAATTGGAAAAAAATATAGAAAATGTACGTAATCGTATTTATATTGGGAATAATATATTGAAAACTAATAATTTCATACCACCAAATGATAACTCAAAATTTGATGATGATGGAGATAATTGGCATTTAGAATATATAAATATTTTAAATGCGTGGGAAATTACAACGGGTTCTAATAAGGTTGCCGTGGGAATCGTAGATGGAGGAATTTATAGAAAACATGAAGATATAAATATAAAGGCATCAAATACTATTACAACAATAAAAAATGATCATGGCACGGGTGTAGCATCTGTTATAGGAGCTAAAACAAATAATGAAAAAGGTATCTCGGGTATTAATTGGGTATCACCACTTGTTGTAACTCATTTTCAAGAAGAAAATGGTGATGATGTATCTACAGATATAGTAATGAAAAATATTTTTGAAAAATCTGAAGATAAAGATATTATTAGAGTAGTTAATAATTCATACGGACCCGATCCTAAACCTTTAGCCGATATCCTTGAGTATGCTACTAAAAAATATGATGTATTAAAAAAATATAGAGATAAATTATTTGTATTCTCTGCAGGGAACGAACATAATAACTCAATGTATACAATGGGTGCTTTACATTTGGTGACTAAAAAAGAAAATATAACAAATGATAATATTTTAATTGTAGCAGCACTTTTGAAGGATGGCACTTTACCTTACTATAGTAATTATGGAGAAACCGTAGATATAGCGGCACCTTCAGAAATAAAGGCAGCAAAAGATATAGATTATGTAGAAAATTTTGCAGAATATGGATATTGGCAACCCATTTTTGAATCTGCATACGGTACAGATAATGACTTTGCTAGGGGAGCATTTGATGGTACCTCTGCTGCAGCTCCTGTAGTAACTGGTGTGGCATCTCTTATCTATTCACTTAATCCAAACTTTACTCCAGAAGAAGTAAAAAATATTTTAATTAAATCATGTACAAAATTTGTTACTAAAAGACATAAAAAATCTGGCTATGCAGTTATAAGTGCCTACAACCCTTTTATTGATACGATTGAACCTATTCCTGGAAATCACCCTATCCCTATCTTAGATGCAGGTGCAGCACTAAAAATGGCAAAAGAATATGTGAATGCCAAAAAAGTTGATTTAGTACATTATTATCCTAGTGTATTTTCTAGTAGTTGTAATGTACATGTAAAATCAGTATCTTCTGCTTTTGTGTTGAACAGTGTTTCTTTATCGGTTGAAGGTAGAAAATATTTAAGTGATGTATGGGAAAACATAAGTATACAACCGCCAATATTGTCCATACTAGATAATTCTACGTATGAGATAGGTTTTGCTGGAGACTCTTTATATGCAGAATACAAAGTATTTGGTACGGTAACCTATGATGGACTTCCAACCATAGAGGTAAATACAAGATTTGAAAACACTATCACAGAGATGAATTTAAAGATAGAAGATAAAATCGCGAACAAAGAGGTAAATGATACGACGGTTCTTATGGAGTATACAGGTTCACTAGAATTTAAGAAAAATCCTTCAGAATCTCAGTTATCCTTAGATAATGGTAGAACTTTATATATAGAGAAAGATCAAGGCTATAAAATACATGTAACCAAAGATGGCTATAAGGATTATGGTTCCAGAATAGGATATTTTTCCAAGACAGGTACGCAGTTATATATAGGATTAGCTCCTGAAGGCACAGATGCTTCAGGTTCTCTGTATGGTAGAGTGACAGATGAAGATGGCAAGAGTATAACAAATGCGTATGCCACACTCAAAGGATATGGTGATACTATCACCACTCAATTAGTAAAAACAGGTACATCGGGCATATACCGTATGTCGGACTTACCTATACTTGATACAAATGGTGAATTCATCGAATATGAACTAAATATCAGTAGACTTGGGTACAAATCACAATCAGAAGTTATAGCTCTGGTAGATGGTAAATCAGTATCTGAAAACTTTATTTTGGAAAAAGACCCGAGTTATACATTTGGTAGTGAATTAAACAATAAAATATTAATTGAACCAAATGAATGGAATGCTGAAATACAAATAGGTACACTTGTAGAAAACCAAAAGAGTGCAATTATTGACTTTGGGATTTTTGATTGTGGGGGTGATTTAACATATCTATATATATATGAAGGGGGCTATTTATTTGACGAAACCATTACTTATGGTAGTTGTCTTCCTAAATGTCAGATATGGATTAAGTTTGATGGTAGTGAATACAAAGAGACTTGTAATTCAGGAATACATGTAGGGATATTGGAAGAGAAAAATATATTGCATAGTAGTTCTAAAATTAAAAAAACAGGACAAACGATTTCATACATTAACTATGATGATGGATACTACCAAAAAGGAGTGGCACCACAGTATACGAGAGATAATACTTATGGTATTGTTACTGACCATGTTACAGGTTTAGAGTGGCAAGATAATGAGTCTGAAAAAAAACCATGGCTTACATGGTTAAATAATACAGGTAATTATGATAATAGAAGTGGAGATACTGCTACTACTTATTGTAATAATTTAACTTTATATGGTAGAGGATGGCGACTTCCCACAATCAAAGAGTTATTATATATAGTGGATAATACTAAAGTTCATCCAAGTATTAATAGTCAGTTTAAAAATTTTAACTTTTATAGTTATTATTGGAGTTCTACTACTTATGCTAGTGATATTAGATTTGCTTGGTATATTGGGTTCGAGTCTGGTGATCTGTTTCGTGGGGATAAGACTAAGAGTAAAGATGTTCGTTGTGTGAGAGCAGGACAATAGTCACTTTAAAGGCAAAATATAGCAGTACTGATATAAATAAATTAAAAATATTTGGTAGGTGAGGTTTGTGGTGTGTGATTATGCATCATATAGTATATGATACGAGGAAAAAGAAATGAAAAAGATATATCAACACCTTAGCCAAAGAAACCCCGGCTAAAGTAAGTTTGTAGTAATCTTCCAGTTACAATGATGAAAAAAAACTACATAAAATAATAACTAAATTAGCCACAATCTTAGATAAAAGTTCTCTC
>JAMOTK010000001.1 GCA_027062365.1 Sulfurovum sp. | reverse complement strand
TCTGCTTATTTAAGTTGGAAAAATATGATGCAATACATTCAGAAGGTTCTTGATGGCTATGGTACATATTATCAGATTGATTTTAATGGGTATAGATAGTATTGTTTAATTTAGTTTAGGTACTTATCAATCTGTTCTACATAAGATTTTGAAGTATAATATAGGCTTCTTTTAGCGAACTCTTTATCTTTTTCTACTTGCATCTCTACGATAAAGTGTTCATCATTTTGGTTTATTGCTTTTATATCAAGTATTGTGTTTTTTAGCTCTTTTATTTTGGGCACTTGGTATGGATTGGCTATTGTTACACTTTTTATCTCTTTATTTCCTTTGAAGTCAAGTATTGAGTTTAGAAATGATATTAGCACTTCTGTTTTATTTTCATCACCAAATATCTTTTTAAATGCTATATCATTTGTGGGGTTTGCGAACTTCATATTTATAGCCTTTTTTAGGTTATTATAGCATAAGTTATTTGGAGTCTGATAGGCATTCCACAGCTGGAGCTGTGGAATGAGGAAAAGAACTCATTGCAAAGTTGAACGCATAACAAAACATAGGAACGCAATACATCACCTTACCTAGACTCTTATGATTCTTTGCAAGTGGCTCGTAAGTATTACTATTTGTACCAAAGTGAAAAAGACTAATATCTTATGAATCAATTCATTTAACATTAAGTAAAATCACTATATGATTTTCCTACTGAATAAATCAGAGGTATTATTATTTATATAATAATAAAAAATTATAATTATAAAAGGAATTAAAATGAAAAAATTTGCAATCTCAATGTTATTTGCTGGAACTACACTACTTATGGCTGATGGTGCTGCTGCGTATGCTAAATGTGTTGCTTGTCATGGTGCAAACGGTGAAACAGCTGCTATGGGAAAATCTGCTATTATTACAGGTCAAGATGCTGCTAAAACGATTGAGCAACTTAACGGTTATAAAGCTGGTACATTAAATGTTCATGGTATGGGTGGTGTTATGAAAGGTCAAGTTGCATCTTATGATGAAGCAACTATTAAAGCTGTTGCAGAATATATTGCAGCAATGAAATAATCGTTTCAACTCTTTTCAAAAGCCTTTTTGGCTTTTGAAACCCTTCTATACTCTTTTTACACTTCACTATTTTTACTTTTTATGATACATTACGCTTATTCAAAAGGTTATATATGCAACAGACACTCAAACATAAAGAGATAGCCTTACTTTTTGGTACTTTTGTTATCGCTATTTGTGGCTTGGTTTATGAACTTTTAGCAGGGACACTCTCTTCGTATCTTTTGGGAGATTCTATTTATCATTTTTCATTGGTAATAGGGCTTTTTATGTCTTCTATGGGTGTGGGGGCATGGCTCTCTCGTTTTATAGAAGAGCAGTTGGAACGTGCTTTTATACTGATACAGTTTAGTATTGCTCTTGTGGGTGGGTTTTCAGCCTTTATACTCTTTTATGCTTTTGCTTATCTTCAAAATTATGATGCTTTTTTATATCTTGTGACTATTTCTTTGGGGAGTATGTTAGGTGTAGAGATACCTCTTATTATTCGTATCTTAAAAGAAAGTTTTTCACTCAAGACCAATATCTCTAATGTCTTTACGGTAGATTATATTGGGGCATTGTTCGCGTCTTTACTTTTCCCTTTGGTGCTTGTACCACAGTTAGGACTGATGCAAACTTCTTTTTTGTTTGGTGGACTCAATCTTATTGTGGGTGCTATGGCATATTATATCTTTAGAGATATTTTAAATAAAAAGTATATCATTAGTATCGTTATGATTGCGTTGGTGTTAAGTATTGGTTTTATAAAGTCATCTTCTTTGGTCTCTATCTTAGAAAATAAACTCTATCAACACAAGATTATCTACTCTAAGCAAACACCCTATCAAAAGCTTATCGTCACTGCTCAAAAGGGGCGTATCCAGTTTTATATCAATGGAGCGATACAGTTTGATAGTCTTGATGAACACCGTTACCATGAGTCACTGGTTCATCCTGTGATGAATATGAGCCAATCACATGAAAATATACTGATTATCGGTGGGGGTGATGGCTTGGCTTTAAGAGAAGTACTTAGATATGATGATGTGGGTCATGTCACACTTGTAGATTTAGATCCTGCGATTACCACACTTTTTAAAACACATCCTCTACTAAGTACGCTCAATCATCATGCTTATGAGAGTGCCAAAGTGACAGTCATCAATCAAGATGCGTGGAAATTTATAGAAACATCTCAACATTTTTATGATGTGATTATTATTGATTTACCTGACCCTAATAATATCTCTTTGAGTCGTCTCTATTCAAAAGCCTTTTATCATACGCTTTCTTCTCATCTCTCTCGTTCAGGAGCGATGGTGACACAATCAACGTCTCCTTTATTTTCACGAGATGCTTTTTGGTGTATCGCTTCTACACTAGAATCATCAGGTTTTAAAACACTGCCGTATCATACCTATGTACCTAGTTTTGGAGAGTGGGGCTTTATCTTAGCTTCACATTTGGCACTACCTATCAAAGCGATTATGCCGCTAGATGGGTTAAAATATATTGATAGCAAAACCATGCAAAGTATGACCCATTTTGATAAAGATATGAGTCGAAGTGATGTGCAGAGTAATCAGCTTAGTAAGCATAGCTTGATATATTATTATAACAATGGTTGGGATAAGTGGTATGAGAGATAAGGCTTCTTATCCTTCTCCTTGCTTTATACTAGAAGAAAAGAGACTACAAAAGAATTTGGCTCTCTTTCAAAGATTTCAAAAGCAAAGCAATGTTATTTGGCTGTATACCCTAAAGTGCTTTAATGAAAAAGAGGGCTTAGACCTTATCGCAAATACCTTTTCAGGCTTTAGTATAGGCAATAGTACAGAACTCTCACAAGCCCAACATAGCAAAAAGAGTCATATTCATAGCTATGCCCCTGCTTTTTATCCTAAGGAGGTAGAGATGTTAGCAATGCAGAGTGATACGATGAGTTTTAACTCTTTGTCTCAATGGCAAAACTATCATCAATCTACGGCTAAACACGCTTCTATAGGTTTACGCATTAATCCAAAACTAGCCCTACAACAACCTAGCTACTGTGATGCGAGTAGTGAAACAAGCCGTTTTGGGGTAGATTATCAACTATTTTTAGATGCATATCAGGGAGATAAAGAACTTTTTTCTACCTTAGAAGGGTTACATTTTCATGCTTTTTGTCATCAAAATATAGATGCTTTACACGTACTTTTAGAACATATATCTTGCCACTATCATGCTATCTTACCTAGACTCAAATGGCTCAATCTTGGAGGAGGGCAAAACTTTACAGAAAAGGATTATGATGTAGAGGGGTTCATCGTAGCTATCAATGCCTTTGAACGTAAGTACCCCACTCTAAAAATTTATTTTGAACCAGGTAGTACCGTGGTCAATGATACGGGGTATTTTATGACCACGGTATTAGATATTATCCCTAGCTATCCACCACAAGTGATACTAGATACTTCGATAGAGACACATTTACTTGATGTAGCAATCACCCAACGTTCTTTAACAAGAAGAGGTATGTCACATACCATAGGGGAGTATAAATATGTCTTGACAGGGGTAAGTTGTATTACAGGGGATATTTTGGGCTTGTATACTTTTGATAAAGTTTTGGAAGTAGGTGATAAGATATATTTTGAAAATATGATAGGCTATAGTTTGGTCAAGCAAACGACATTTAATGGGATAAAAAAAGCGAAGTTTTTTGTAGATAGAGGGTAAAAGTTACCCTCTTAGAGATTAACACGCTGGTTCGTTACCTGTATCAGATGCATACTCATTTGCAAATTCAAAAAGATGTTCTGTCCATTTTTCTTTGTATGTCTCTAATTTAGGACAAAATGCTTTTACAGTAGCTTCAAATTTACCATCTTTTAGTGCTGCTTGCCATTCTGCTTGTGTGTGTGCTGCGGCAAACTCTGTACCTGTCTTATCTTCACATTGACCTTTTATCTTTTTACTATAGATTTTTTGACCTTTGTTGATTTTCCCTGCTGTTGCAGTTGAAGTAAGTAGCGTAAATCCAAGAAGTGCAGTCATTGCAATGGTTGGTATGTTTTTCATTATATTCCTTTTATGTGTTGAATATTTTAGTATATCTTACTTATTTATTATTTTCATAGATAATTTTGACTTCATTACTTAAATTATTTAAATGGATACTATTGTTACAAATTGATATTTTAGTTTATTTGGATTTCCTCTGATTTTATGGTAAGATTAGCAAATAATTTATAGATAAAAAGGAAAGAGTATGGACTTAATGAATTTGATGAAAATGGGTGCGAGTATGATGCAAAACAATAGTGATAGTACGACAACAGGTTTGGATACAGATGCGATTACTTCAGCACTTAGTGGACTCATTAGTAATAGTGAAGGTGGCTTAGATTTGGCTTCTTTGATGGGTGGACTCTCTCAAAATGGTTTAGGTGAGATAGTGGGGTCATGGTTGGGTAATGGTGAAAATGCATCTATCTCTTCAGATCAAATCACAGATTTATTGGGAGCTGATAAGGTTTCTGAATTTGCTTCAAATCTAGGAATCTCTGAAGAGAGTGCTAAAGAAGCTTTGGCGGAGAGTCTTCCTCAAATTGTAGATAAATCTACAGCTGGAGAAGGTGGTATCATGGATGAGATGTTAGCCCAAGTAGGTGGACCACAAGGTGCTATGGATATGTTGAGTAAAATGTTTCGTTAAGTTGAGATATGTTTTACTTTTTCTGCCTTTGTGCTTGTGGAGTAAATCCTTTACCTTAGCCACGTATAATGTAGAAAACCTTTTTGATATGGTGTACCAAGGGAGCGAATATGAGGAGTATATCCCTCATAAGCATCAGTGGAATGAACGTATCTTAAAGATAAAACTTTATCATATCGCAGAAGTCATTTGTGATATGGATGCTGATATTATTGGCTTACAAGAGATAGAAAATCAAGCGATACTCACACGACTAAGTAATACCCTCCAAAGTGTAGGCTGTCCTTATGCCTATAATGCTATCACCCATAAAAAAGGGGCTGCGATACAAGTAGCTATTCTTTCACGTTTTCCACTCACAAAACATAAAGATATAGAAGTAAGTAGCATCCCAAAAGTACGTAATATCTTAGAAGTAGAAGCGACTATCGAGGGGCATTCTTTGACGCTCTTTGTCAACCATTGGAAATCTTTGGCATATCAGGGCTATGAGAGTAAGCGTATTGTCTATGCCAAAGCATTGATGAAGCGTATCAAAATGTTGTCTTCTACGCAAGAGTATATCATCTTGGGTGATTTAAATAGTGACTATAATGCCTATTTGACCTTAGCTAAAAAACTTGATGATAGCAATGGACAAACAGCACTCAATGACATTTTAAAAACAAAAATAGGTGATACACTTGTGAGTGAAGAAGATATGCTCTCCTTGCAAGAGGGTATACACTATGATTTATGGAATGAGTTAAAAGTCTCAAAGCGTTGGAGCTATCGGTATTATACTAAAAAATCATCTTTAGACCATATCGTCTTAGAAGCAAAAATGTTTGATGGTAAAGGGATAGACTATATTAACAACTCTTTTAAAGTCTATAAAGCAGGGTATCTCTTCACTAAAAAAGGCTACCTTAACAGATGGAAATACAAAAAAAACAAACATATCGGTAAAGGCTATTCTGACCATCTACCTCTTGTAGCCTCTTTTGATACCAAAGCCTATCAAGCCGATACCTATAAACATACAGTAAAACAAGATAAAAATAAAAGTATAGAATCACTCTATGAGATAGAAAGCTTAGAATATCCTATTGTATTACAAGATGTGGTAGTCATACTAAAAAGAGGTAGAAATGCCATCATCAAGCATGATAGGCATGGACGTGGTATCTTGCTCTATGGCTGTGCTAGTGGCTTAAAAATGGGGCATAAATATGATATGTATGTAGAGGCTATCAAAAATTATCATGGACTCAAAGAAATTACCCATGCCTATACGTTAAAGGACAAAGGATTGGTTTCTTTGGATGCTTACTATAAAGAGCAAAAATCACTCATGGCAAAAAGTATCAAACAAAATGAAGTGATAAGAGGGATAATAGGAGTGTATCATAATCGTTTTTTACGTGTAGATGGTCACAAAATTCCCATTTATTTTAAAAAAAAGAAACTCACACCTAAAAATGGTACACAAATCAAGATAGACTATGCTCATATTGGATATTATAATACATTACAGTTAGTAGTTTACAATAAAAAAGATTTTGAAATAATGGAGAAATAGATGGCATATTATAGTTGGATTTTAGCGTTTCATGTGATGAGTTTTGTCTCTTGGATGGCAATGTTGTTTTACTTACCGAGGCTTTTTATCTATCATCGTGAAAATGCTGACACCAAAGCATTTACAGATATTGTAAAGATACAAGAATATAAGCTCATTAAATATATAGGTACTCCTGCTATGTGGGCAACGATTATTACTGGATCTACCATGCTTTACTTAAACTCAGGAATATTTTCTACAGGGGGTTGGATGCATGCAAAATTATTGGCTTTGGTTTTTTTGATTGCCTATCACTTTTCTTTGGAGTCTATTCGTAAAACAATGATAGGTTTTCCTCATTATAAAACCTCAAAATGGCTTAGAATGTACAATGAAGTGCCGACTTTATTAATGATTTTTATCGTTATTATGGTTATTGTGAAGCCTTTTTAAATAGATTTGTGTTATACTCTAAATAATTATTAAATTTCAAGGATTAAAATATGACCTTACCCGAAATCGTTTTACCCAAAATAGACCTTCCCTTTAATATCCCCGTACTATTACACCCAGCTATTGACCATTTTCTTATTGCCTTACCTGTTGTGATACTTTTATTGGAAATTACAAATTTAATGATGAAGAAAAAAGCCGTTGGGGGTGTCTCTTTCTTTTTGTTGATACTCACTGTACTATTATCTATTGGTGCATACCTCTCAGGGCTTGTAGATGGAAAAGAAGCCTATCCACTCTTGACTGAATCAGCCAAGGTAGCACTATCTGAGCATAAGCTTTTGGGTATTTATTTGATGTTAGGTTCTGTAGTGGTACTTGTCTTAAAGCTGTTCGCTATGACGGGTAATGGTATTTTAAAAGCACTGTATATTTTTACCCTTATGGCTTTTGTAGTCATGATGTTAAATCAAGGAAAAGAAGGTGGCGAACTGGTGTATAAACATGGGATAAATGTTGCACAAGTACAAGTTGAAAAAGAGAAGACAAAGCAGTTAAATAATCTATTAGAAGATGAAATACAAAAAGTAAACTTGGTACAAAAAGAGTTTAATGCTGTACAACTAGAATTACGAGATATAAAAGAAGTAAAAGTAGCTACCCCTATAGTAGAAGTAGAAAAAAGTATTATGGAAACTACAGGTGTGGAAGAGAATATAACTATTACTGTACCATAAGCTCTTCGTACCATAGCTCTTCGTCTTAAGACCCACCGTCTCCTGCTGGGTCATACTCTATCTCATATCTATTTGCATCTATTTTTGTCGTAAGATTTGAGAGATATTTTGCCATTTCTATAGTTTGATTTTCATCTAACGCTTTGGCAAAAGATACCATGACCCCACCAAAAGCAGAACGTGTTTTGCCTTGTTGTAATGCTTTGAGTCGGCGTAAGAGAATAGCCTCTTTTTTACCTTGAAGTCGTGGTGTAGCACCCATTCCCTCCCCATACATCCCATGACAAGAGTTACAAGCATTTTTAAGATAGAGCATGTCCATACGTTCATTGTTTGTCTTAGGATTGCCAAAGAGTATAATGCTGCTAACTATCAGTAGAGTAGGGTATTTCATTGTATTTCCTTGCCATAGAGTATTTTAGCTAGATATAATCCTTCAGCTGGGGCAAGTGTGCTTGTATTTTTACGCTGTGTATCGAGTTGGTCTTTGAGTGAGGCTAGTGTTAGTTTACCCCTAGCACATAACATAGAAGCCTCAATCATCATCCTTACCTGTGCACGTAAAAAACCATTGGCTTGAAAATAGATAAAATGATAGCCATGGCGTTCTTTATAGGATACAGAGTAAATCTCTCTTATACTTGTATGGGTAAGCGAACCTGTCTTACGAAAGGCATCAAAGTCATGTTTCCCTACAAAGATATGCAGTGCTTGTATGAGTAATGCTTTATCAAAAGGGGCATAATAAGAGATATACTTTTGTTCAAATACAGAGGGTTTTTGTGTTTTAAAGATATAGCGATAGAGCCGTTTTTTAGCAGAAAATCTAGCATGAAAATCAGATGATACCTCTGTGATATGTTTGATATATATATCTTTTAGTTTACGGTTAAGGTTTACTTTGAGTTTTTTTAAATCTTTCCAATAAGGAGGAAGGTCAAAGTGTATGACTTGCCCTGAGGCATGTACCCCAGCATCGGTTCTACCACTTCCTACTATGGCTGTATCAATGTGTAAATTACGCAGGGCTTTTTCTAGGGCATACATAATAGTCTGTGTAGTAGAGTTTTGCTTTTGAAAACCCAAATATGCAGACCCATCATAGGCAATGACAGCTTTGACACGCATCTAAAAATACTTAGCAACACGTATTTTAAAGAGTGTATAGCCCAAAACTATTGTAGCGAAAATAGCAAGCATTAAAAGAAGAGGTGTACCCCATTTTTCTAAGGCAGATGCTATCATATAAAGAGATAAAGAGACGATAAACATGATAAAAAAAGAACGGTCTTCTTGATAACGAGGGTTAATCATCGTAAAAGAAGCCACAAGATAGATAGAGAGTAATGGGATAAGACTTACAAAAACAAAAAAGAGTATCCTATGCATAATTTTAGGTTCAGTAGAAGCTCTACTCCAATGGGTAATTATATCCACAAAGCTATAGGGTGTTTTTTGGACACCATCATATATCTCTAGGGATTTATATTTGGCTTGTTGGAGCTTTAATGGAGCATAGGTATAGCCATAGCCATCATTGAGTTTTAGAGAGCTTACTGCTTTATTGTGATTGAGTTGACCTGTTTGGGCAGCAAAAAATTGTTCACTATTTTTGTCTGTACGGTTATAGATGACCAAATCATTGAGTATATTTTCTTTTTTATCTTTTACATAGATATAATACTCTCCAAACTTTTGTCCCAATTCTCCTGCTACAATATTGAGTTTGGCTTCAGCTTTTTTATCTGATTTAAACGATTTATAAAACTGTTTACTCAACGGCATGGCTAAAAAACTAATCGAAACTAAAAGTAACGAAAAAAGTACAGCCAATATCACAAGGCTACGTAAGACTTTATGTGCTTTAAGACCTAAGGCATACAGTGCTATGAGTTCATTGTCTTGTGAAAGTTTGATTAAGATATTGGCTAATGCTGCGATAAAGGAGAGGGGTAGCGTATAAAAAACAATATCAGGTACAGAGTATGAAAAGAGTTTCAATAGCTCTGCAAAAGTAATCTGTATCTTAGAAGTTAAGGCTGCAATCTTGACCAAATATACCAAAGATATAATAAGAAAAAAAGGTAAAAATATGGTCAAAAAGGATTTGACAAAATTACTCGATATATAGGTACTTACTTTAATTTTAGCCATAAATAATACGTTCCAATAGTTGTGTAGCTTCGCTGTTATAGAGGTAGACAATGAATGTAGCCAATGCTAAAAATGGTACAAAAGGCACACCTTTCTCTCTCCATATTATCGCAGGAATCATCGCTAGTATCGCAGAAAGAAAAATCGCTACAAAGAAATTGGGGAATCCAAGTAATGCACCCATTGTTCCTGCTACGATGACATCAGCACCACCCATCGCTTCTCTACGAGCAATAAAAGATGAAAAAAGACCAATAAGGTACAGCCCAACGGATGCGATAGCCCCATACATCATGGCATCCAAAAAGTTGGGTTGTATCAGTGCAAAGAGTAGGGCAATAAAATTGATATTGTCAGGTACAGCCATATATTTGAAATCTATCATCACAAGGGCTAAGAGTGAAGCAAAAGAAAGTGCTACAAAAGGCAGATACCATACCCAGCCTAGTTTGAGATAAAGTATTAAAAATAACATACCTGTAAAAAATTCTATAAAAGGGTATTGTTTAGAGATAGGCGTAGCACAAAAAGCACACTTACCACGTAAAAACAACCAAGAAAATAGAGGGATATTATGATACCACTTTAGGGATGTTTGACAGCTTTGACATTTGGAAGCAGGAAAGGCAATACTCTCACTTTTTGGGACACGGTAAATGACCACATTTAAAAATGAACCAATAAGTAACCCAAAAATAAAAACAATAACCATGATTTCAATCAGTAAATTTTCTTGCATTATAGACCTCCAAAGCGTCTGTGACGTTGTGTGAATTTTTGTAAAATATCATCTAATTCTTTGGCTCTAAAATCAGGCCAAAGTGTCTCTGTAAAATAAAATTCAGAATAAGAGAGTTGCCAAAGTAAAAAATTGGAAATACGCTCTTCTCCTGAGGTACGTATAAGTATATCAATATCTGTATAAGAAGTTTGCAATGCTTGAGAAATATCTTCTTCTCGTATCTCTTTTTTACCTTCTTTGATAAGTGTATTGACCGCCATCGTAATCTCAGCACGTCCTCCATAGTTTAGGGCTAGGATTTGCGTGAGGTTGCTATTGTCTTTGGTAAGTCTTTCTGTTTCACGGATACGATTTTGTAACGATTTAGAAAAAGCATCGATATTGCCAATCGCTTGAAAGCGTATATTATATTGTTGATAGGTTTTTAGCTCATTTTTAAGATATTTATCAAGGAGTTTCATAAGAAATTCAACTTCAATCTTGGGGCGTTTCCAATTTTCGGTACTAAAGGCATAAAAAGTAGCACTCTGTATCGTTTTATGTTCAGCACAATAGGTCGTGATGTCACGAATCGTTTCAGCACCTGCTTCATGACCACGTGTTCGCTTAAATCCACGCTCTTTTGCCCATCGACCATTCCCATCCATAATGATAGCGATATGTTGTAAACGCTCTTTATCCATCGGTACTATTCTCATGAGAAAGTTTTTGGGCTTCATGGAGTATCTTAAAAGAGAGCGTTAGTTTATCAGCACGTCCTAAAGGAGAGAGTCCCTCTTTAGAGATAAATGTAATCTCATTTTCATTCCCACCAAAACCAGTGCTGTCTTGAAGTAAGTTGTAACACACAGCATCGACACCTTTAGCATCAAGTAGGGCTATTGCATTATTGAGACCCTCTTTACTGTCCATTTCGGCTTTAAATGCCACAGTTTTAATATCTGTTTTATCTAAATGAGAGAGAATATCGGTATTTTGTGTAAGTTCGATATTCCACGTCTCTCCTAGCATAGACTTTTTGAGCTTTCCCTCTTGTGGAAATTTAGGACGATAGTCAGCCACAGCAGAGACCATAAAGAGGTACGGCTCTTTTTGTATGAGGTGTCTATCAGAGTGGTTCATAGAAGGTTTAGACATTTTACCTTTTTTGGCTACACGAATGGCATCTTTGGTATAGTCAAGTATCTCTTGGGCTTCATCGGCATCAATCGTATAGATGTCACTAGGTAAACCCTCCTTCCCCATGGTAGTAATATAACATACATCAGCCCCTTTAAGATACAAAGAGAGACAGAGTGATTTTGCCATTTTCCCTGAAGAAAAGTTAGAAATGTAACGTACTTCATCTATCTTTTCTCTTGTACCTCCACCTGTGACTACGATGCGTCTATCTTCCCAAAAAGATTCTGTGAGCAAGGCTTTGGCTGTTTGATGAAATATCTCTAAAGGCTCTGCTAACGCACCATTGCCCAAATCACCACAGGCGAGTACTTTTTCTTGTGGTTTGACGATGATATAATCATTAACCCCTAACATTTTGAGTGACCCTGTAGTATAGTGGTTACTTAGCATTTGGGTATTGGCAGAGGGGGCTACTATCATCGTACCCTTAAATGCCAAAACCGTTTGTGTCAAGATATTATCAGCAATGCCTTTAGAAAGTTTGTTGAGTGTATTGGCAGTAGCAGGAGCGATGACAAAGACATCACATCTCTTGCCTATATCAATATGGTTTAACTCAGAACCCCATGACTCAGAATCTTCTGTAAGTACAGCATTACGCGTAAGAGCCTCAAAGGTAAGGGCTGATACAAAACGCTCTGCTGATGGGGTCATCACTACATGTACTGATGCTCCTGCTTTGATATAAAGACGTGCTAAGTCACAGGCTTTATATGCCGATATACTACCTGTCACACCGAGTAAAATAGATTTTCCTTGTAAGTCTATTTGCATATTATACATTTCCAAAAAATTTATAAAAAAAGTTTTTGATACTCTTTTGTGGGGTACGAGAGAGGATAAGAGACCCTTTTTCTACCTCTTTTGTTACAGTTGTACCTGCTGCTATCATCACATCATCAGGGATATTAAGTGGGGCTATGAGTTGGCTATCTGAACCTACAAATACATTTTTACCAATGGTTGTTTTGTATTTATTTTTTCCATCATAGTTACAGGTAATCACACCAGCCCCTATGTTTGAGCCTTCTTCTATACTTGCATTACCAATATAGGCTAGATGACCAGCTTTTACGCCATGAAGTGTAGATTGTTTGACTTCAACAAAGTTACCAATATGTGTATCTTTGAGGATAGAATCAGGTCGTATTCTCCCCATAGGTCCTACATCAGAGTTTTCTATCTGTGAAGACTCGATAATCGAATGGGTTTTGATATGTGAAGAGATGATATGAGAAGCCCCTTGGATACTCACACCATTATCTAAGATACATTCCCCCTCAAAGGTAGCCTGGCTATCGATATAGATGGTGTCAGGCAGACGCATAGAGACACCTGCTTTCATCCACTCTGTTTTGATACGGCGTTGTAATATCTCTTCTGCGTGGGCTAAGTCAAGTTTAGAGTTTACCCCTTTGAACTCTTCTTCTTTTACATAGATAGGCTCTACTGTTTTATTTGCATCGACAGCCATCTTGATAATATCGGTGAGATAGTATTCCGCTTGGGCATTGTCATTGTCCAAAGCAGGGATATAGTGCTCTAAAAGCGAAGTATCAACACAGTAAATACCTGCATTAACTGTTTGGGTTAATGCCTCTTTTTCATTACAATCTTTCTGCTCAACTATCTTTTGTACTTTGTCATTTTCTATGATAACACGTCCATATCCTTGAGGCACATCAAGACATATCACAGACATATTAATCTCAGCATCCCCTGTAGTGAGCATCAAAAGAGACTCTTTGGTAATTAAAGGCATATCTCCGTTGAGTATCAAGGTACGCTTATTTTTGGGTGTAACACCTTTCATAGCCCCACCTGTACCAGGGAACTTTTGGGCATCTTGTATATGAAAGTGGATACCCTCATAATGCTTTTCTATCTCTTCTTGTATACGTGAGGCTTGATGGTAAAGAACAACTGTAATATCATCACAGATAGCCTTACTCGCATCTATAGCATGAAAAAGCATAGACTTTCCAGAGATTTCGTGTAAAACTTTAGGTGTACTAGATTTCATACGCGTACCTTGACCAGCAGCGAGTATCACAACAGAAAGAGACATAATTAAACCTTTATAATGACAAATATATAAATGCGATTATACCTAATGGAGATTAAACTCATCTCGTGTAGTCAGTTTTACCCCATCAATCTTATTAGACTTCGTGTAAAACTCATCGGACACGATGGCTTTAGCCTCGTTAAGAGTAACTAAGTTTTAAGTAAAATTATGTTACAATTTTACCCACATTACCCACATTACCCACATTACCCACATTACCCACATTACCCACATTACCCACATTACCCACATTACCCACATTACCCACATTACCCACATTACCCACAATACCCACAATACCCAACAAAGGAAACCTATGAAATCCATGCTTCATAAATTACTCCCCATACTCTTTCTCTTTGGCTTCACGATGCAAAGTGCTTCGGCAAATACGGCTTTGAGTGATAAGCAACTACACGCAACGCTAAGTATCATCACAAACTTTATACTGACTGATAATGCTACGGTAGCCCCTACATTTATCAATGACTCCAATATCTCCGTAGCAGAAAACAACATTTCAGCACTCACAGTAGAGCTTAGTACCACAGACACAGTGACTTATGCGATAAGTGATGGCAATAGTAGTCTATTTGAGATTAATAGCACAACAGGAGTCATTACCTTTGTAGATGCTCCTGATTATGAGTCTGGTGATATACTTTATACCTTTACTGTGACGGCTACCGATAGTAAGGGTAATGAATATACGCAAGAGGTTACGATACATATTAGCGATGTAACAGTAGAAAATGCACCCAAACTTGTAGAACCTACTTACCTCACAGAGTTCACCTATACTGGTGATAGGTCATTTTCATACAATTCTAAGCAATAACAAAGAATAAATATGTTTAAAATAAGCTATGAAAATAGAAATAAAAGAACTCATTGATATAGAGATGACCCTAGAGATATTAGAAAAGTTACCAG